>CAZMAC010000460.1:0-2973 GCA_964564085.1 uncultured Hyphomicrobiaceae bacterium | reverse complement strand
CAGATGGGTTTGAGAAGGGTGGCGAAGATGCTATCCCGATAGCGCATGTCCGGCTCCGTTTTCTCAAGTCTTGATAACCAGAAAATAGCCGGTTCGCGCCGGTTTTGCCGGGTATGCTGACTCATTCTCCGGACAGCCCTGCGTGGAGACGAGGATGGAAACCGGTTTTCGGATAAATCTGATGCGTAAGTAAGTAAGCAAATCCTCGTGGACGGAGTCCAGCGGGGTTGCTGATGTTGCGGAAATCGTCTCCCCGGATCCTGAGCCGAACCCGGGACAGGCAGCCGCAAGGCTTGTCCGGGGTGACACAAAGGGTGAATGGCGAAGGGTTTGATGCTGCTCTTTGACAGGTGTATCCCGCAAGGCTATTGGCTAAGCGCAACGATTTGCGTAAGGCGCGAACCAGCCGAGACCTTCGCTTGTCGTCGTCAAAGGCTTGTATTCACAGCCGATCCAGCCTTCATAGCCGATTTCATCGAGTTTTTTGAAGAGAAACGGATAGTTGATCTCGCCAGTTCCCGGCTCGTGGCGTCCGGGATTGTCCGCAAGCTGAAGATGCGCAATACGGGAAAGATTGGCTTCGATGGTCCGCGCCAGATCGCCCTCCATGATCTGCATATGGTAAATGTCGTATTGGATGAAGATGTTATCCGATCCCGTTTCCTCGATAACGGCGACAGCGTCTGTCGTGTGGTTCAAAAAATAGCTGGGAATGTCGCGCGTGTTGATCGGCTCGATCAGCAGCTTGATGCCGGCATTTTTCAGCGTGCCCGCCGCAAAATCGAGATTGGCGAGGTAAGTCTCGCGCAGCTTTTCCGGATCGGCATCCTTCGGTTTTACGCCGGCAAGACAATGGAGCTGGTTGCAGCCGAGCGTCTCCGCATAATCGACCGCTTGGCTCACGCTATCGCGAAACTCGGCTATGCGATCAGGCAGGATAGCGATGCCGCGCTCCCCGGCCTCCCAATCGCCGGGCGGAAAATTATGCAAAACCTGGGTCAGGCCGTATTGGCTAAGACGTTCGGCAAGCCGATTTTTATCGAAATCATACGGAAAGAGATATTCAACGCCGGTGAACCCCGCCTCCGCAGCCGCCCTGAAGCGGTCGAAAAAGTCGAGTTCGTTGTACAGCGTCGTCAGATTGGCCGCGAATTTCGGCATGATGTTTTGCCTGATCGGTGAGAAAGACTTTGTCAAGCCGCCCGGCGAATGAATCCTCAGTGTGAAATCAGCATGGGAACCGTTGACGTTCGAAGAATATTCCGGGTGACGCCTCCAAAAAGGTCTTCGCGAATACGGGCATGACCATAAGCCCCCATCACAAGCACATCCGGCTGTTTCTCCCGGCAATAGTCGAGCAGGGTGGCGCTGATCCCACGGCTCCCTGCCGACAGGACAACATGGCGGGCATCAATGCCATGACGTTTCAGATGGCGAACAATATTGCGGTCGCCCGGGGCGTCACCAGCCGCCGGCTCCGATCCGATACTGAGGACATCCAATCGGCTTTTCGTTTCGAGGATCTGCATTGCGTCGGTCAATGCGCGGGCTGCGCGTCCGCCGCCATCCCACGCGACCACGGCATATTCCTGAAACGGACGGACCACATAGCCGTTCGGCACGATGATGATCGGTTTGCCCGAAACCATTACCAGATCCTCCGCGCGAATCCGGCGATTCTTTTGAGGATCGGTTCCATACTGACCGATCAGCAAAATGTCGTAATACCGTGACACCTCCGAGAGAACCTCGTTGGCATAACCTTCTTCCGAAAACCACTCGGCCTCGCCCGTAAAATTCTGTTCTTGAAGCAAGGTTTCAAAGCTTTCCCGTAACTTACCAAGACGGTCTTCGTGTGCGCCTCGAAGTGAGGCGAGAACGTCCTGACTCACCCAGCGTCCCACGCCTTCCTCCATGCCAAACGGCAAATGCACATATATTCCCGTTACGGCGGCGCTGTATTTCTTCGCCATTTGGGCAGCATACTTAACAGTACCGATTGAACTCTCACTACCATCAAATGCGACGAGCAGATCTTTGATTGCCATATGTCTCACTCCAATCCGTCTAACCAAACTCATGTTGATTGACAGACAGCTATGATTCAACGGATACTCCCTTTTAAAATAAAAATAAATCGATTGTATAGGAGTAGGAAGACGTCTTCATTCAAAGATGCGTCTCGTTACGCTTTTATACTGCCAATACATTCGCTTTTTGTGAAACTACATCTTAAGCGGGTGGATTGGCATGCGCTAGAGCGCTTTCAGGCGAAGCATGGCCTCGTGGCAACGGGGCTGGATACCGGTTCGCCGCTCGGAAAGCGCGATAAAAGAAACAGTTAGAGCCTACACTCCGACTTCAATCGGAGTGGATTAGGCTCTAGTTCAAAGGGAAGGAATTGCCTATGGCTTATTTGCGTAAATTCGCTTTCGCATGTTTAGCATTTGGAATCGGTAGCAGCCAGTTCACGATTTCGGACGCACAGGCCGAATGGAAGCCACAAAAACCGGTCGAATTCATCATTATGGCCGGACAAGGGGGTGGCGCTGACCGTCTAGCACGACTGATCCAAAGCATCATTCTGAAGAATAACTTCGCCGAAGTTCCCTTTATTCCGATCAATAAAGGCGGCGGTTCGGGTGCAGAAGCTTTGCGCTATCTGAAAGACAAGCAAGGCGACCCGCATGTCATCATGGCGACACTGAACAGCTATTACACAACGCCCCTTCGCAACCCGGGTATTAACGTTGACGTTGATGAGTTCTCCCCGATCGCTCGGCTTGCCGAAGACACGTTTGTGCTCTGGGTGGGTTCGGAGACCGACATTAAATCCGTCGACGATTACGTCAAATCGGTAAAGGAAAAAGGCGACGCCTGGAAGATGGGTGGCACCGGTACCGGCCAGGAAGACAGCTTGGTGACGGCGATGCTCGAAAAGGACTATGATATCAAAGTGACATATGTCCCGTA
>CAZMAC010000459.1:0-2986 GCA_964564085.1 uncultured Hyphomicrobiaceae bacterium | reverse complement strand
CGACGAGGCGGAAGTTGATGGGCACTGCGATGATACCCGCCTTCGCCGCCGCGACAAAAATCTCCGCCCATTCAACACAATTATAGGCGAGGATCGCAATGCGGTCGCCTTTTTGCAGGCCCAGTCCACGCAGCGCATTCGCCAAGCGACACGCACGCCTGTTCCATTCGAGAAAGGTCATTGCGCGGTCCAGGTCGCGCGCGCCGAGCTTATCGGGCTGAAGCCGCGCCTGTACACTGACCATCTGGCCGAACGATAGAAGCTCTTTCATTTCCTTGGCTTTCCTCACACTGCCGATTCGCGCCCGTTCGGCGGCGTCTTTATCGTTGTCTTTAATGGCTTTATCGCCGCGCGCTTCGATTTGATTGATGCTCCTGATGTCGCTGACTTTCGAAAGTCTGAGCAAGTCGTCGCGGGGTCAGAATGCCTGCATAACGCTAGATCAACCTGCGTTTAGGTGGAATCACAAAACGCAGAAAAGTTGATCTATTTAAAAAGTTAAAGCAACTGTCCGCGTCCGATTGGACGCGCGTTGCTTTAGCCATGTTTAAACACCATGGTTCGTATCGTACTGAACTCCAGAAGCGCCTCGAAGCCCTTCTCGCGGCCATGGCCGGATTTCTTCATCCCGCCGAATGGAAGTTCGATACCGCCACCAGCGCCGTAACCGTTGACGAAGACCTGGCCCGCTAGGATACGCCGCGCCACGCGGATCGCACGCGCGCCATCGCCTGACCAGACGCCCGCGACCAGACCAAATTCCGTCCCGTTGGCGAGTGCGACGGCATCCTCCTCGTCCTTGAACGTCAGCATGGAAAGGACCGGCCCAAACACTTCGTTGTTTGCGAGCGCGTGATCGCGTGGCACGGGACCGAAGACCTTCGGCGCGACGAAAAAGCCGTCTTCGGCAACGCTTTCCGCAATCGTCCCTTCCGCAATCAAGGGAACGCCATCGGCCTCGGCCTGGGCGCAAAACCGTTCGATCCGCTTCTTCTGGGTCAGATTGATCACAGGGCCGAGATCGCGGTCCATCTCCGGTGAACCGGCGACCAGCACCGAGAAGGCGGTCCGCAGCCGGGCGATGAAGATTTCGGCAATGCTTTCCTCGACAAGCACGCGCGCCCCGGCCGAACAGGTTTGGCCCGAGTTCTGCACGATGGCATTGGTGACGACCGGGATCGCCGCATCGAGATCGGTATCGGCGAAGACGATTTGCGGAGACTTGCCGCCCAGCTCAAGCGTGCAGCCGATGTGATTGCGCGCTGCGGCGATCTGGACCAGCGTTCCGACCTCGGGGCTGCCGGTAAACGCTATAAAGTCGATGCCGGGATGGGCGCTTAATGCGGCTCCGGCAACTTCGCCCCGCCCGGGGACCAGATTGATAGCTCCAGCCGGGAAGCCTGCATCGCGCGACAGCTCGGCCAGGCGAAGCGACGTCAGGCAGGCGTCCTCAGCGGGTTTAACGACGATTGCGTTGCCCATGGCCAAGGCCGGCGCCAGCGTGCGGCCGAACATCTGGGCCGGATAGTTCCACGGAACGATGTGGCCGGTGACACCGTAAGGCACACGCTCGGTGGTCACGAAATAGCCGTTCATGAAGGGAATGGTGTCGCCGTGGACCTTATCGGCGGCGGAGCCATAAAATTCGAAATAGCGCGCGGCAGACGTGATGTCGGCGCGAGCCTGCGCCATCGGCTTGCCGGTGTCGCGGGCCTCAAGCTGGGCGAGTTCGTCGAAATTGTCGAGGATGAGCTGGCCAAGCCGCATCAACAAGCGGCCGCGATCAAGGGCGCTCAAATTTCCCCAGCTACCATTTAAGGCACGACGCGCAGCGAGAACGGCAGCATCGACGTCATCCGCATTGCCCGCGGCAATCTTGGTGAAAGCCGCGCCGGTTGCGGGCTCAAACACGTCGAGCGTCTTTGCCGAGGCTGACGGGCGCCACTCATTGTCGATGAAGACTCCGCCGGATGCAGCGACGGCTTTGCCGCTGCTTAGCTGCTCTGCGTTCATTTCGTTTTCCTATACGAGAGACTGACCGCCGTCAGTCCGTCCGATCGGGCGCTGTATTGCAGTGAAGCCAACTCGCGATCCAGATCCTCCGTACACATCGGGCAGGGTCTCCAGCCCGATCGCTGGTCGAAGATAGATTTATCTATCTTCCCAAATATGTACCTTATTATCCGCGAGAGCAGCGCCCGGTACAAATATATTTGGGCTTTAAGGGATATAGGAAAACCATCTGACTGTGCGCTCACGCGCTCGTCGTTTCGGGCCGGTCCTGCGCCTGCCAGATACCGCGGGCAATAAGGTCGCGGATGACGTCCACCGTGATGCGCTCAAGCGCCCGGCTGGCGAGCGTCACGGGCTTTGCGGGATTGCGCACCAGATAGACGGGCCGGATCATGCGGGGCTCGACGATGGGAGCCATAATCAGCTCGCCCCGCTCGACGAAATCGATCGCCGCTGCGGGCGCGAGGATCGTATAGGTGCTGGCCCGCGCAACCATTGTCTTGATCTGCGGCAGAGCATCCATTTCGGTGGCGATCGTCAGAGAGATGCCTTGCGAGCGGGTGAAGCGGTCGATCATTGTGCGAAGCCCGTGATGGCTCGATGGCAATACCAGCTCGATCGGCGCAATGTCCTCCAAACGGACCGCTGAACCGGCCCGGCTGCGAAACGGCCAGGCGTCCGGCGCTGAAAAGAAGTGCAATTCCTCTGTCATGAGCTGGCGGTGCGTGAGATGACGGACTGAGCCGATATCGTAGAGTATGCCCAGATCGATCGACTGATCCTCCAGCCAGGTTTGGATGAAGCCGCTCATCGCCTCGATTGCGCGCAGCCGCACCTTCGGCAACTCCAGCCGCACCGTCTCGGCCAACGGCACAGACAGGACCATCGATACAGAGCTGGGCAATCCGAAACTGACGTCTCCTTGCGGCTCGGTCCCCGACTGGCGAACGGCATTCACGGCCCGCTCCAGCGC
>CAZMAC010000458.1:0-2988 GCA_964564085.1 uncultured Hyphomicrobiaceae bacterium | reverse complement strand
GGAGCTCATGAGCTAGGCTAGATCCTGGGCTGTCGGAAGTTGCGGGCTGTCGCGCTCGCGGTCCACCATGCATAAGAAACCGAGCGGCTCGTCCGGCCCAGCGCGGAATTGATGCCAGGTCATGGGCGGGATGTGCACGAGATCGAACGCCGAAACGTCGCGCACGTCCTGGCCGACAAGGCAACGGCCCTTTCCGGTCAGGATCATGACGGCATGAACATGCTCATGGCGTTCCAGCGTGGTGTGTCCGCCGGGGGCGATCTCGAAATAGCGCAGCTCACCGGCGAGCGTTTCATCCTTGAACAGCGTTTGGCGTGTGACGTCCTTAAATGGCGCGCCGCCACCCTCCTCTTTATAGGCGTGCAGCTCGACGCCGTCCCAACGGCAGCCGCCACGGTAAGACCGGAAATGATTATCTTGTGCCATGATTAATCTGCTCACTTAACTCGGCGACTTGCTGGGCGAAAATGCGGGCTTCTTCGCTCAGGCGTTTCCGCGCTTTCAAGAGACCGCCGCCAATCAAGATCATTGTGTCGGTCCCGTAAAAATCAAGGATCTCGCCCAGCCGGTCCAGGGTCATGCCGCCCGCCGGGACCGGCATCGTATCGTTAATGCCATGCCACTCCATGCGTGCACAATGCGCAATGGCTTTGCACATTTCAGCCGAATAACCGAAGCGTCCTCCATGATGAGGAAAGATCACAGCGTCCGCTCCGAAGAGCCGGAACAGCTTGCCGAGCAGCAGGGACGGCGTAATCCGGGCAGGCCCGGCCATTGCGGGATGGGCGAGGAAAGCGAGATCGCGGTTTTCGCTGGCAAGCCGATGAAAGGCCGGCAGACCCATAACCATGGGGGCTATGAGCAAGGTGTCGATGCCTTCGTCCTTCGCGTTTTTCACCTGCGCGCGGAGCTGATCGAGATCGCCCGACAGGCTCGGAACATAACGCGCCTTATAGCCCGTTTCGGAGGCGGCCTCGCGCACCGCCGCTGCACAGCGTGTGATCCGCTCCGCAAATGGGCTGTAGGCTTGATCGGCAAGCCCGTGATCGTCCTTGATGAAATCGATCCCGCCGAGAGCAAAACGGAAGACGAGATCGGAAAGCGCCGCCGGGGAAAGCCCTTGCGGTTTGATCGCCGCGCAGGTGAGCGCGCGCTGAGGCTGCCCGGCACGGTCACGCAGCCCTGCAATGCTGGAGGCCGGTCCGCAGAATGCTTTCGCCATCTCAGCCGGCAGCTCCACGTCCTCTAACGTGACATCCTCATGCAAGGAGCTGTTTCCAAACAGCATATTCATCAGCTGGCCGGGCTCATGACCCGTTGTCGCCGCGGCAAGCGAGACCCGGACACGGAACGAGCCGTTGCCGCAATCCTCAATCTCCTCAACGCGTCCGGTGATTTCATCCAGTACGAAGCCATCCTCGATCGCATCGAGCGGCATCTCCACGCTTTGCTCAATGGCAAGCGCATCAGCTTTCCGCGCTATATCCTCGCGGCCGCACCTGATACGGTAAAGAGCCTGGAAACGCATGAAGATAGAACTTTTTACGTTGGGCCGGTTCATCCGGCGTCCAAATCCTGTCCGGCGCGCTTTGTGCCCCGCTTGAGCCGTTTTGGCAAGTCCCCCCACACCTCCTTTAGGCAATGGCGCGGGCAACAGCCTGACGCAGATCGTCGATCCCGGTTTTCTTCTCCGCCGATGTGGCAATAATTTCCGGGTAGGCTGCCGGTTGTTTTGCAATTTGCGCAAGCGTGGCGGCGGTCACCTTGTCCAGCTCTTGCGATTTCAGCTTATCGGTCTTCGTGAGCACAATCTGATAGGAAACGGCCGATTTATCCATCAGCTTCATGGCTTCGATATCATTCGGTTTGATGCCATGGCGGCTATCAATCAGCAGGAAGATCCGCTTGAGCTGCAAACGGCCACGCAGATAGTCGTAAACGAGGCGTTGCCAGCCTGCGACCATCGATTTGGATGCGCGCGCATAGCCGTAGCCAGGCATATCGACGATATGGAGCGCATCGCCGAGACGGAAATAATTCAACTCGCGCGTCCGGCCCGGCGTGTTCGAGGTTCTGGCGAGCGCTTTCTGGCCGATGGTGGCATTGAGCAAACTGGATTTGCCGACATTCGACCGTCCTGCGAATGCAACCTCGGGGATCATGTCATCAGGAAAGCCGGCCTCGTTCACAACGCCTTTGACGAAAACGCACGGCAACCGGAAAAGCTGCTGTGTCTGCCTGGCAAGCAGGCCGTTTTCTTCTTGCAAGGCGTTCACCCGTTTTCTCTTGAACGTACCGGCAGGAATGCCGCCTTATTTCCTGGCGGTAGCTTGAAAGCCTGAACCTGGCCACAGGATGTGACCTCAGCTCTTGCCTGTGCTCCCGGCGCTTTTTCGCAGCCCCATATTTTCGAGCAGATTCACCTCAACACCCTGACGGCGCATGATCACCCATTGCTGGGCAATCGAAAGCGCGTTGTTCCACGTCCAATAGATCACGAGACCAGCCGGGAATGTCGCCAGCAGAAAGGTGAACAGAAGCGGCATCCAGGTGAAGATCTGCTGTTGGATCGGATCGGCGGGAGCGGGGTTCAGCTTCATCTGAATGTACATCGTGATGCCCATCAAAATTGGCCAAATACCGACCAGCAGGAATTCCGGCGGGGACCACGGAATGAGCCCGAAAAGATTGAAGATGCTCGTCGGGTCAGGGGCGGAGAGGTCCTGGATCCAGCCGAAGAAGGGCGCATGCCGCGCTTCGATCGTGACATAAAGAACCTTGTAAAGGGCAAAAAAGACCGGGATCTGGATGAGGATCGGCAGACACCCCGACATCGGGTTGACCTTTTCCTTCTTATACAGCTCCATCATCGCCTGCTGCTGCCTGACGCGCTCGTCCATAAACAGGTCCCGAAGGCGCATCATCTCCGGCTGCACGTTTTTCATCTTGCTAATCGACTCATAATAAATAATAACCAGCCGCAAGAAC
>CAZMAC010000457.1:0-2989 GCA_964564085.1 uncultured Hyphomicrobiaceae bacterium | reverse complement strand
GGCGATGATCTTAAGCGTCAAGCGTCTCATCGGGTTGCTCCTTGGTGTTTTTTGCGGGGGATGCGGTAAGGTGAAAACCGTTCGGCAATCTGCGCCTCGCTTGAGGCAAGGGCCGATGGCGAGGCAGAACCATTCAGTTCGCGGTCAAGCGCTGCCATAAAGCGGTCCGATTGCGCAGGGGAAGCTTCTTGCTCATCGGTTTGTGCCGCTTGCTCTGTCGGAGGCGCCGCCGGACCGGCCTGCGGCGCAATCAGATCGGCGGCCCAATTCAAACCTTTGGCGCGCAGGAAAGCAGGTGCGAAGGCTTCTTCCGGATGGTCCTCGATCAGCCGGTCGATCAGCCGCTGCTCGTCCCCCGACGAACTGCCGGCCAATGCCAGGGCGATGGGTCCCAGGCCCAGCGAGAACAGGCGGTTGCCGCGCGCGGTCTGGACGTAATAATCGCGCTTCGGCGTTGCGGCGGCGAGAAGACCGATCTGACGGTGATTGAGGCCAAAACGCTGATAGATGCTGGCCGCTTGCGGCTCGATAGCGCGGTCATTGGGCAGAAAGATCCGCGTCGGGCAGCTCTCCAGCAGCGCCGGCGCGATCGTGGAGCCCTCGATGTCGGCAAGCGACTGGGTGGCAAAAACAACGGCGACATTCTTCTTGCGCAGGACTTTCAGCCATTCGCGGATTCGCGCCGCAAAAAGCGGGTTATCGAGAAAGGCCCAGGCTTCGTCCAGGATCAGCAAGCTCGGGCGCGTGCCCTCAGCGTCCTTGACCGCTGCGCCGAAGCGCGCCTCAAGACGGTGGAACAGATAGGTCAGCACAGGCACGATCACGGCCTTGGTCTGCATCAGCCCGTCCAGCTCGAAATGCATCACATCGGCGAGGGTAAGCTTGTCCTCGGCGGCATCGAGCAGCCGGCCATAGGCGCCTTCCAGCGTATAGGGGGTGAGCGCCTGGGAGAGCTGATTGGACTGAATGAGGATGGCAAGGCCGGTGAGCGTGCGCTCCTCGGGTCTTGCGGAGGCAAGGCTCTGCAATGCGCTCCAAACTGCGTCTTTGGTCTCAGGCGTCATATCGGCGCCTTCCTGGCTTAGCAGATCCAGGACCCAATCGCGGGCAAACGCGATACCGGCGGGCCTATCGATCGCGCTGAGCGGCTGAAATGCAAAGCCTTGATCGAGACCGAGATCGAAGGCGGTCCCGCCCATGGCCAAGAGACTGGCTTTCAGGGAGCGGCCCTTATCGAAGGAAAAGATCTGTGCACCGATAAAACGGCGGAACTGCAGGGCCAGCATCGCCAGCAAGACCGATTTGCCAGAGCCGGTCGGACCGACGATCAGCGTGTGGCCGACATCGCCAATATGAAGATCGAGGCGGAAGGGCGTACTCCCCCGCGTTTCGGTCACCATCAGAGGCGGCGCGGCCAAATGCGCATTGTGCCTCGGACCGGCCCAGACGGCGGAAACCGGCATGAGGTGAACGAGGTTGAGCGTATGGACGATCGGCTGGCGGACATTGGCGTAAGCGTGACCCGGCAGGCTGCCAAGCCAGGCTTCGACCGCATTGAGGCTCTCGCGAATGGTGACAAACCCGCGGGCATTGAGGATGCGCTCAAGGGCGAGAAGTTTTTCATCGGCGCTCGCCGGATCGGGATCGGAGACAATCAGCGTCATCGTCAGGTGGCCAAAGGCGACATCATCGGCGCCCAGCTCCTGCAACGCGGCATCGGCATCGACGGTTTTGTTTTCGGCATCGCTATCGACGAGCGCCGTTTCACGGTTGAACATCACCTCGCGCAGGACAGCCGCCACGGATTTGCGTTTGGCGAACCACTGGCGGCGGAGCCTGGTGAGACCTTTGGTGGCAGCTTGTTTTTCCAGCGCAATCCAGCGGGTCATCCAGCGATAGGCAAAGCCGAGATCATTGAGGCTGTCGAGGATACCGGGCATGGTGGTCCCGGGAAAGCCGAGCATGCTCAAGACCCGAAGGTGATGATCGCCAAGACGCGGCGCCACCCCGCCGGCAAGCGGCGTATCGCACATCAAGGCGTCGAGCTGGACTGGCAGGTCCGGTAGGTCGACCCGGTGGCGTCTGGCCGAAACCGTGCTATGCAGATAGGTAAGCGTGGCGCTATCATCGAGCGCTGCGCATTCGGGCAGGATGGTGCTCATCAGCTCCGCGGCGCGATCGGTCTCGGTGAGGAAGTGTCTGAGATGGGCGCGAGGCTCATGGTTCGATTTCTCATGAGGCGGCTTTTCGAAGAACACCCCTCCGGCGCGGTCCGCGATCTCCGGCGGCGGCAGATAGAGAAAGGTGAGGACATAGCGGCTTTCATAATGGGCCGCGGCTGTCTCGAACTGGCTCCTGCGCTCCTCATCGACCAGCCAGGACGCCGCATCGTCGAATTGTCCTGCCGGATAGTCGCGGGCCGGGATCCGCTCGGCGTCGAAGAACAGCGCCCATCCCGAGCCGAAGCGCTTGAGGATGGTGTTGAGGCGGGCGCTGATGGCGAGAAGTTCAGCTTCCGTTGCACTTTCCAGATCCGGGCCGCGATAGCGGTAGGAGCGCTGAAAGCTGCCATCCTTGTTGAGGATGACGCCGGGCGCGGCCATCACCGCCCAGGGCAAGTAATCGGTGAGGCTGGTCTCGCGGCGGCGATAGCCGTCAAAGTTCAGCATGTGAGATGCTCCTTGTGACGAATGTGGCGGGAGAGCACATCAAGAAAGGCGGGATCCCGTCTGGTAATCGCAACGGCCACGAAATGGCCGGCCAGCCAGACGATGACACCGGCCAGCCAAAGCCTGAGGCCAAGTCCGATCACGGCGGCCAGGGTGCCGTTGAGAATGGCAAAGGCCCGTGGGGCGCCGGCGAGAAGCACCGGCTCGACAAGCGCGCGGTGGAGGGGCACTTCAAACCCTTGCGGCATTGATGATGGTCCGATCATGGTGTTGAGATCCTTGTCAGTGAATGGTGGCGCCGCCGGCGAAGGAGAAAAACG
>CAZMAC010000456.1:0-2995 GCA_964564085.1 uncultured Hyphomicrobiaceae bacterium | reverse complement strand
CGAGCCTCGTTGCCGAGCTTCTGGGGCCAGCATTATCCGACCTGGCCAGGTTTTCTTGTCCTATTATTGCACATACGAAAAGGGCACCAACAAGAGGGGTAAACCTCCATTTTATCGAGAGATCGTTGCGATTCGTGTCGATGGGAGCGGTGAAATACGGGGTATCGTTCATACGCGCAATGCAGACCACAATTACATTTCAGAGACCTATGCATCACAGTCACCGGACGGAATGCAGATCATCTGGGCGAGCCGTTGAGGCAAGTCAACCGTACCGGGCGCAAATCATGTTGCCCGGAAAAGTTGGCCATTAAAAAAACTTTGTCACTTGTTCGAAAAAGACTAAAGCTAAGTATTGCAGCCCCGATTTAATCTTTGTTTCAAGCGCCCCCGCAGGAAAAAACCATGTTTAAGTTTTTTTGTTTCAGTAACTTAAGAGGCTTACTCGCGATCCTGTTTCTGGCTTTTGCTATCCCGGCTTCGGCCGAATATCGGCTGAACCCAGGGGATGTTATTGAAATATCGGTGGTCGGTATTCCCGAGTTAAGCCTGACGGCGGCCATCGAGTCGGATGGGCGCATCGCATTTCCTTTAATGGAGCGGATTGTTCTTTCAGGGCTCACCCTGCACGAGGCGCGCGCAAAAATCAGGGGCACGCTCGGTTCAAAGATTTACAAACAGCTGACCCGCGACGGATCAGAAGCATCGATCATGATCAGGCCAGGCGATATCACCATAACCATTGCGAAATATCGGCCGATTTACATAGCAGGCGATGTTGTCAAGCCAGGGGAATACACATTCCGCCCCGGCTTCACTGTGCGCCAGGCCATCGCAATGGGCGGCGGGTATAAAGTTTTCGCTGCAGTCACACCGATTGATCCCGTCATGTCCCTGATGGATTTGAAAAGCGAACGGGAAGTTTTGTGGACCGAGTTCGTCAGAGAAAAAGCGCGCGTCTGGCGCTTGAAGACCGAGATCAAAGGGCAGGAGCCGGATAAGAAAGCGCTACTGGAAAACATACCCGCAAATGTTCCTGTCTCACAGTCGATGATTTCAAATATCGTCAATTTGGCTATGCGCCAGCTTGAAGTCAGCCGCTCGAATTTACAGAAAGAGCAGGTCTTTGTGGAAGACAGCATCAAGAAGCTGGATGAGCAAATCACTGTCTTTTCAGCCCAGGAAGAGAAAGAGAAGGAAGGAACCGAGGCGGATGCCGAAGAACTCGAAAAGCTCGTCGCCTTGTTCAAACGCGGCACCCTGCTCAGGGAACGGCTGACAGGTGCGCGGCGCGCGGTTTTGCTCTCTGCCACAAGGAAGCTTCAGACAACGGCGCAACTTATCGAACTCAAGACGCAGAAAGATACGCTTTCGCGCCAGCTGGAAAAGCTTAGGCAGGAGCACAAGCTGAAGCTCCTCGGAGAATTGGAGACTTCGACAATCAAATTAACGGAAGCGGAGTCAAAACTCAGTAGCGTTGCCGCCAAGATGAATCATGTCTCAAATTTGAGTCCGCAGCAGATGCTCAGCAAGCGAGGCGGGACGCAAATCGTCATTTTCAGAAAAAATAACGATGGCTGGACGCGGATGAGCGCGGATGAATCATCTGAATTAATGCCCGGCGATGTTTTGGAAATTAATCTCCGTGCAGATTACTTTTTCCCGCAAAACCAGTTGTCTGATGCAAGAAAAGAGATTACGGGTCCTGAACAAGGAAAAAGAAATCTACAATAGTTCCGGCATTAAAATTTATAACAGTTCAATGCGTTAATGGTTTGAGGGTTGTATGAGCCCGCACGTACTCATTCTCGGGGGAGAAGATCATCGTCTTCGTATCCCATTCATTATTGAATGCAAGAAACGGGGCTTTCAAGTCACAGCGGCCGGAACGGAAGAGGCTGCGCCATTTGAGAAAGCCAACATTTCCTATCACCGTTATGCGTTTGACCGCTTCGTAAACCCATTGGCCGATCTGACGGCGATAAGAGCCGTTGCGAAGATTATCCGCGATTTACAGCCTGATATAGTCCAGACCTTTGACACAAAACCTAATCTGTTTGGTCCTGTCGCTGCAAGAATGGCGGGGAATAAGAGGGTGGTCCGCACGATTAACGGGCTGGGATGGGTTTACTCGTCCAAATCAGCTTCCGCTTTAGTGCTCCGGCCGGTTTTTGAGATCCTTCATAAGGTAACCGCTCCGTGGACTGCCGTTACGGTGTTCCAAAATCGTGACGATCAGGTTTTCTTTGAGCAGCGTAATTTAATCGGGCGTGGCGGGAATGAGCTGATCCCTGGATCGGGAATTGATGTCGCGGAATTCGAGCAGGCATCCCGTAATAGTGCGAGCATCGAAGAACTGCGTGAGACATTCGGGCTTGGGAACGCGCCAATCGTTCTAACGGTCACGCGGCTCTCCCGCACCAAGGGTGTGCCGACGCTCCTTGAAGCTGCTGCCATTATGCATAAGCGCCGGCCGGATGTCCGCTTTTTGCTCGTAGGCGCCCGCGAAACCGAGGGTAAGCATGCCGTGAGCGAAGCGGAGATCGAAAAGCACGCGCCCTATGTCATCGCGACCGGACCTCGCTCAGATGTTGCGGCATTGATGGCTGGTGCCGACATATTTGCTTTGCCGACGGAGCTTCGCGAAGGCATACCGCGCGTTTTGCTCGAAGCCGCGCTTGCAGCCATTCCAATCGTTACGACAGACATGCCGGGCTGTGTCGATGTTGTCCAAGACAGTGTCAGCGGTTTCCTGGTTCCGCCCCGCGACCCCAATCGTCTTGCCGATAAAATTCTCTGCCTACTGGACGACCGCGAAAAGGCAAGAGAAATGGCGGAACGGGCCCGCGACAAGATCAAGCGGGACATGAGTCTCGACGTCGTCGTTGCCCGCTATACAACGGCATATATGGAACTCATCAATCGTTCCGGCTCGTTTGAGGCGCAAGGCCAACATGGTTTAAGCAGCTGACCCAGGCTGGGCTTGGACAGCAGC
>CAZMAC010000455.1:0-3008 GCA_964564085.1 uncultured Hyphomicrobiaceae bacterium | reverse complement strand
CGGATTGCCGATCGCCAGAACATCCTGGCCAACGAGCAAGTCGGCGGACCGCCCGATCGGCAAGGGCTGCAAATAATCCGGAACGACATCGAGCTTGACGACGGCAAGATCGGCCCAACTGGCCGCACCGACGAGACGCGCTGGCACAGCACGTTCGTCTCCAAGCAAAACGCCGATTTGGTCAGCATTGGCAATCACATGCGCGTTTGTGACGATGTGTCCTGCGCGGTCCCAGACAAAGCCGGAGCCTGCGCCTGCGCTTTCGGCCCTTCCGATCCGGCCACCGTCTTGTATTGTCGAGATAGCAACGACCGACGGCGATGTCGCCGCAAATAGCTCAGTAATCGAGCGTTCCTCGCCTGCGAGACCGGCGCGCGGCGTCACGGTACGAGGCTCGGTTGCGGAGAAGAGGTAGCTGCGCATGTAGCGCTCACCGATGAGGAAAGCGCACAGAAGTAGTGCGAGAACAGCGATGCTACGCCAGAAGGTTTCTTGTCTTTGCATGGCGGGAATGTTGCGTGCTTTCGGGCTTTGTTCAAGATCACTGTGGCATTTCTGGCCGAGTTCCGAACCCGCTATTAATGAAAGCCGAATAAGGAAAGGAAGCGTTTACTTGCCTGTCCCGGCCTTCGAGGCGGGACCGGATGAAATGCGGATAAAAACATCGAGCCTATGCCATGTTGTGATTCCATGCGGCTCGTACGCGCTGTAATGCTGAATTCTGACTGACATCGGAACGGATTTTTCTAGTCAGGGGGCAAGGTTTGAAAAGCCGCACGATCATAATTTTGGGCCTGGCAGCAATCGTGGCCGCTATGGCTGTCTGGTACCTCCGGAAACCGGTCGCTGTAATGGTGGTGAGCCCGAAACGCGGAGACGCTGCGGAAATCGTCTATGCGAGCGGTGTGGTTGAGCCGCGCGTCTGGGCAAAGGTGACGTCGCTGGTGCGCGAGCGGATCGTTGAAGAATGCAATTGCGAAGCGCAGTCCGTCAAGCAGGGCGCGATCCTTGCACGCCTTGATGACAGTGAAGTCAAGGCGGCTCTAACAGAGCTGGAAGCCCGGCTCAGCTATGCACGGGAAAATTTGTCGCGGCTGACGATATTAGCGGAGCGCGGAGCCGCAAGCAAGCAGGCGCTTGATCAAATCCGGGCCGAAACCGCCCAGCTTGAAGCGCTGATTGCGGGACAAAAAGCGAAGCTGGAAAATTATATTATGCGGGCGCCGAGCTCCGGCATCGTTCTGCGCCAGGATGGCGAGGTTGGCGAGGTCGCCGAGCAGGGCGAGGTTCTGTTCTGGGTCGGCCAGCCAAAGCCTCTTCTTGTTGTCGCCGATGTCAATGAGGAGGATATTCCGCGCGTCGAAGTCAGCCAGCGCGTGCTTTTGCGATCAGATGCATTTCCGGACCAGGTGCTTGAAGGCACCGTCGACAGCATCACGCCGAAGGGCGATCCGGTCACGAAAACTTATCGCGTGCGGATTGGCCTGCCGGACGGCACGCCGCTGCACATCGGCATGTCGACGGATGTCAATATCATCACCCGCGTTGTGAAGGACGCGCTTCTTGTGCCGACGCTGGCAATCCGTGGAAATATGCTATTTTTGGTTGAGAACAACAGGGCGCGGCGGCGGAGCGTTGAGGTAGGTATCCGGGGGTTGCGTGATGTTCAGATCGTGTCCGGGCTTGAAGAGGATGCGCGTGTCATCTCAGCTTTTCCGGAAGAGTTGGCTGATGGGGCACGTGTGAAGGTGGGTGCGGAGTAACCCCGATGCGACTGATCTTCGAAATTGCCACGACTCATATTGCCGGGCGCGGGCGTCAGACGCTTGTCGCCATTTTGGGCGTGGCAGTCGGCGTCGGTTTCTCGATCGCCATGGCGGCGCTGATGCAGGGCAGTCAGGACGATTTCATCGAAGAGCTGGTCAATGCCCTACCGCATGTGCAAATCACCGATGACCGCCGCAAGCCGCCCCGTCAACCTGCTGAGGACGCCTTTGCCTCCGTTGCGATCTACGGGCTCAGACCGAGAGAGGACCGGCGCGGCATCATCAATCCGACGGCGGCGCTGACCTGGCTGGAAGGCTGGGTGCCGGGCCGTTTCGCGCCAAGCCTCAGAACGCAGGGCGTCATCCGCTTTTCGGGCCGCGATGTCGGGGCGTCGATTATTGGCGTCGACCCGCAGAAGGAGGCAGGCGTATCGCCCATCATTGACGATTTCAGGCAGGGCAGCTTCGCCGCGCTTTCGGCTGGCGGCAATAATGTTCTGATCGGCGACACGATGGCGGACCGTCTTGGCGCCAAACTCGGTGATACGATCACCGCCGTGGCTTCAACCGGCCTCACGCGAAATTTCAAGATCGCCGGGCTTTTCCATACTGGCACGACCGCGCGCGATGAAGGGGAAGCTTATGTGCTACTTAAAAATGCGCAAATCCTGAGCGAGCGCGCCAATGCCATCAACGAAATCCGCATCAAGCTGAACGATCCCGGCGATGCGCCCGTTGTCGCGCGCCGCGCCGAGGCTGAACTCGGCTATAAATCGGTCGCCTGGCAGGAGGCGAATGAGTCCCTCCTCGAAGCGCTCGTCGTCCGCAATGTGATTATGTACACAGTCGTTGCCGCGATCATGGTCGTTGCCGGTTTTGGTATCTTCAACATCATCTCCACCATCACCCATGAAAAGGCGCGCGATATCGCGATCATGAAGTCGCTGGGCTTCCAGGAAAAAGATATGCGCCGGATCTTTCTGCTTGAGGGCGTCGTTATCGGGACGGCGGGATCGCTGGCAGGCTGGGCGGTCGGTCTTCTTCTTGTTTACAGCCTTTCGCAAATCAAATTCGAGTTTTCCGCGGGCGGGCGGGAGATTACTAGCATTCCGGTGGCTTGGAGCTTTTTGCATTACGTTATCGCATCAAGCTTTGCGCTCGGCTCTGCCGCGCTTGCGGGCTATCTTCCGGCGCGCCGCGCAGCCAAGCTCAACCCCGTCGATATTATCCGGGGGGCAGCGT
>CAZMAC010000454.1:0-3015 GCA_964564085.1 uncultured Hyphomicrobiaceae bacterium | reverse complement strand
CCTGCGGCCTGTGCGGCGCAACCGGGGTCTATCTCGATGAGGTCGTAACCGATGATCAGGGCGGGCGGCTTTTTGTCTGCTCCGATACGGATTATTGCGAAGGGCGGCGTGCGGCCGGAGATCGATCGCATGAGGGTGGGCTGTGAAGGGTGTGCCGCAGCTGAATGGCTTCGACGTTCCAGCGCCCTTGCAGGCGCTTTTGTTGCGGCCGGATTGGCCAGGCAAACGCAGGAGCGAAGCATGGCTCAGCCGCTTCGCCTATCCGGAAGCGGGTTTTGTGGAGTTTTGCAGCTTCGATCAGCTCGAACGGGAAAACAAAGTCGTCCGCAATCCTGAGATGGCCATTCTTTGCGGTTCGCCGAATGCCAAAATACCTCCCGGCGATTTCGATCCCGAATGCGGTTTCCTGATCGGATTCACCGAATGTGTCGATGATACGATCTGCGTTGATTTTCGCCGTGAAGAGCCGAGGATCATTTTTTACGACGGGCACATTAACGGCTTTGCAACCGCTTTTGACAGTCTTGATGCATTTTACGCTTTCTATAAGGAGCAGCACGGATGAACGACGCCGACGCTCCGCTGCTTCAGGCCGAGGGGCTTACGAAATATTACGGGCCGCGCATCGGCTGCGAGAATGTCGATCTGGAGATCTATCCCGGTGAGGTGCTGGCTGTCGTCGGTGAGTCCGGCTCGGGCAAAACCACACTGCTTTCGCTGCTTTCAACGCAACTCGCCCCGACGAGCGGCGCGATCACCTATCGCATGCGCGACGGCGTCATGCGCGATCTTCTATCGCTGAGCGAAGCCGAGCGCCGCTTTCTCTTCCGCACCGATTGGGGCTTTGTCCATCAGGACGCGCGCGAGGGCTTGCGCATGGGCGTTTCGGCGGGCGGAAATGTCGGTGAGCGGCTGATGGCGGTCGGCTGGCGGCATTACGGCAAGATCCGCTCCGAAGCCACGAATTGGCTGGACCGGGTGGAGATCGAGACCGGCAGGATCGACGACAGTCCGAAAGCCTTCTCCGGCGGTATGCGACAGCGCCTGCAAATCGCTAAAAACATGGTGACGCGCCCGCGTCTCGTCTTTATGGATGAACCGACTGGCGGGCTGGACGTCTCCGTTCAGGCGCGTCTGCTCGATCTCATTCGCGGCCTTGTCGCCGATTACGGCCTTGCCGCGCTCATCGTCACGCATGATCTTGCCGTGGCCCGCCTTCTGTCGCACCGGATTATGGTGATGCGCCAGGGCCGCGTCATCGAAACAGGGTTGACAGATCAGGTTCTCGACGATCCGCGTGCGGCCTATACGCAGCTTCTGGTTTCCTCCATCTTGCAGGGCTGAGAGATGAGTGAAGGCGAAGACAAAACCATCATTCGGCTGAAGGATGTGGCCAAGAGCTTTACCATGCATCTGCGCGGCGGGGCGCAGCTTTCCGTGGTGAGCGGGGTCAGCTTCGAAGTCAGCGAAAGCGAATGCGTCGTCTTGAGCGGACCGTCAGGGTCGGGTAAGTCCTCCATCCTGAAAATGATCTATGGCAATTACCGCACCGATAGCGGCGAGGTCTGGCTGCGGGACGGACCGGATTGGATCGATATTGCCCGCGCCGAGCCTCGCCGCATTCTGGCGCTACGGAAGACGACAATCGGCTATGTCAGCCAGTTTCTGCGGGCAATCCCGCGTGTTTCGGCGCTCGATCTGGTCGCCTCGGCGGCGCGCGAAAGCGGGTTGGATGGCGCGAGTGCACAGGCGCGCGCGGAGGAGCTGCTTGCTCGGCTCAATCTGCCTGAGCGGCTTTGGAGCCTGCCGCCCGCGACATTTTCCGGCGGCGAACAGCAGCGCGTCAACATTGCGCGCGGTTTTGCAGGGAACCATCCGGTCTTGCTGCTCGATGAGCCAACCGCCTCGCTCGATGCGGACAGTCGCGCCCGCGTGATTGAGCTGATCGCGGGCCGCCGCCAATCGGGGACAGCGATCCTGGGGATCTTTCACGATGAGGCGGTTCGCCGTGAAGTTGCAAGCCGCGTGGTGGACATGACGCACTTTGCGACGCAACCTCAATCAGCCAATGCCGTTTGATTGACACGGAAAACCGTTGCACATTTTTCCTCATCCCGCTTTATATCGCGTTGGGGACCCGAACACTCAGATGGGACAAGAATAGAATGCTGCACAATTCATTTTCGCTTTTCCTGCCGGTCAAGATGGTCACGGCTATTTTGGCTTTGTTGCTTGCAACACAGATCACAGCGGCCCACGCAGCCGATTGCGGCCGGAGCGGGGCCGGCTTTAACGGCTGGCTCGAACGCTTTAAGGATAACGCCGCCTCGCAGGGAATCTCACGGCGGACGCTGAACCGCGCGCTCAAAGGCGTGTCTTATAACCGCCGCGTCGTCCGGCTGGACCGGAACCAGCGCTCCTTCAAGCTGAGCTTCAAGAAATTCTACGCAAGGCGCGTCTCCGGATCGATGATCGCGAAGGGACGCCGTCTGATGAAAAAATATGGCTCGACCCTCAGCCGGATTGAGAAGCGTTACGGCGTGCCTGCTCCGGTCGTCATTGCGATCTGGGGGCTGGAGACCGGCTATGGCCGCAATAGCGGTAAGTTTTCGATCATCCGTTCGCTGGCAACGCTTGCCTATGATTGCCGCCGGTCGAATTTTTTCCGCAAGGAGCTTCTCGCCGCACTCAAAATCGTCGATCGCGGCGATATGAGCCCGCGCCAGCTTCGCGGCGGCTGGGCCGGTGAAATCGGCCAAACGCAATTTCTTGCCTCATCCTATGTCAAATATGCTGTCGATTTTGACGGCAATGGCCGGCGGGATCTGGTGCGCAGCGTCGCCGATGTTCTCGGCTCGACCGCGAATTATCTCAAGGCCAAAGGTTGGCGACGCGGGCAAGGCTGGGGCCCAGGGACCTCGAATTACGGCGTGATCCGCGAATGGAACAGAGCCTCGGTCTATGTGAAGACGATTTCGGTCATGGCGAATAAGCTGGCGGGTCGTTGAGGCGCGG
>CAZMAC010000453.1:0-3017 GCA_964564085.1 uncultured Hyphomicrobiaceae bacterium | reverse complement strand
CGCCTTCCTTTTCCGTGCCACAGCCGCGCAGCCGCGCAGCCGCGATCGCTGCGGCCTCTGTGACGCGCGCTACCTCGATCGATAAGGCACGATGGAGTACGTTTTTAGCGTCTTCCTGGGGCATGGCTGGGATTTTCCTCTCGCGGCATGGACGGATTAAATATTGTCGCAAGCATATTTTGAACGTTTAAAGGGCGAATGTCATGGGGTTACGGTCTTTATGAGTATTCAAAGCCTTTCAATGCGGATCATCTGCGGTTTTTCATGAACATGACCGTCGGTTTCTATGGCGTCGAGTGCGCGGCGGATCGCAGCCTCAGTTGTCTCATGGGTAATGATGACGATGCGTGTCGGCAAGCCCGGCTCGCTGGCGCCCTTGCCCTCTTGTGCGGACCCACCGGCCCGTTTTTGGACAATGCTTTCCAGCGAAATGACCTCAGCCGCCATGCGTGTTGCAATTGCGGCGAAGGCGCCGGGCCGGTCATAGACGGACAGCCGGATATAATAACCGCCTTCATGCGCCCGCATTCCGGCTTGCCCATGCGGCGCTAACTGTTTTGCCGGCGTCAGAAAAGCCGGAAAGACAGCCCCGCGCGCCAGATCGGCAATATCGCTAACCACAGAGGATGCCGTCGGCTCCGCACCCGCGCCAGGGCCGACCAGCATGATGTCGCCGGAGAAATCTCCGGTCACGGCGACACAATTCAAAACACCGTCGACCTGAGCGATGGCGCTATGACTTGGCACCATTGTCGGGTGAACCCGCTGCTCGATGCCGCTCTCCGTTTTCAGCGCAACCCCGAGCAGCTTGATTTTGTATCCAAGTTCTTCGGCCGCCTCGATATCAGCGGGCGTGATTGAGCGGATGCCTTCCAGATAGATTGTGTCAAAGGACACCTGTGTGCCGAAAGCCAGGCTCGTCAGGATCGCAAGCTTATGAGCGGTATCGTGACCATCGACATCGAATGTCGGGTCGGCTTCGGCATATCCGGCGCGCTGGGCGTCGGCAAGAACGGCATCGAAATCATGGCCCTCATTGCCCATCCGCGTCAGGATGTAGTTGCAAGTGCCGTTCAATATCCCGAAGACGCGGCTGACCCGATTGCCGGCAAGGCTTTCGCGCATGGTCTTCACGATCGGAATGCCGCCAGCCACGGCGGCCTCGAAGTTCAGAGCAACGCTGTTTTCTTCCGCAAGCTGGGCCAGGGCTGTGCCATGTTTGGCAAGCAGCGCCTTATTGGCAGTCACGACATGCTTTCCGGCACTTAGGGCCGCCTCGACGGAGGCTTTTGCCGGATCGTCGTCGCCCCCCATCAGCTCCACGAAAACGTCGATTGAGCCGCTCTTCGCCAGAGCAAGCGGATCGTCGAACCATTCGACTCCGGTCAGATCGACGCCGCGATCCTTCGTGCGATCGCGCGCACACACGGCTTTCACCTCGATCGCGCGTCCGCAGCGCTCGGCAAGCCTTTCGCCGTTACCGGCCAGCAATTTCATCACGCCGGAGCCGACCGTCCCGACCCCGGCCAATCCAATTTTAAGCGGTCCCATCAAGCGTCCCAGGATGAACCATCGTTGCGCGCCCGCTTCAGCGACCAAGCGCACCTTTTTGCAAGATAATTATGAGCGGCCCAGCCTAACGGCTTTGTCCAGAGGCCAATGGAATGACGTTATGCATGGTCGAGGCGGCTTCGGACAGGAATTTTTTAACATTACGCGCCGCCTGGCGGATACGCTGCTCGTTCTCCACAAGGGCGAGACGGACGTGGCCCTCGCCATATTCGCCGAAACCGACACCGGGCGAGACGGCAACGCCGGCCTTCTCTAGCAGCAGCTTTGCAAATTCCAGCGAGCCAAGCTCGCGCATCTGCTCCGGCAACGGGGCCCAGGCGAACATGGTTGCCGGCGGCGGCGGAATTTCCCATCCTGCCCGGCTCATCGCCTCGACCATACAGTCGCGGCGGCGAAGGTAAGTCTCGCGGATTTCCTCGACGCAGGACTGGTCGCCATTTAGCGCAGCCGTGGCCGCCACCTGGATCGGCGTGAAAGCCCCGTAATCGAGATAGGATTTGACGCGGGCGAGCGCCGCGATCAGCCGCTCGTTCCCGACCGCAAAGCCCATGCGCCAGCCCGGCATGGAATAGGTTTTCGAAAGCGAGGTAAACTCAACCGTCACATCCATGGCGCCCTTGACCTGGAGGATGGAGGGTGGCGGCGGCACATCAAAATAAATCTCCGCATAAGCAAGGTCGGACAGGATGATCAGATCATGCTTGCGCGCAAAATCCACCACGTCCTTATAAAAATCGAGATCAGCAACGAGGGCGGTCGGGTTGGACGGATAGTTGAGAACCAGGGCAATCGGTTTCGGAATCGAATGCCGCATTGCGCGGTCGAGCGCGGCAAGAAATGCATCGTCGGCGGTCGCCGGAACGCTGCGGATCACGCCGCCGGAGATAATGAAACCGAACTCATGGATAGGGTAAGTGGGGTTTGGCGATAGGACGACATCGCCCGGCGCGGTAATGGCCTGCGCCATATTCGCAAAGCCCTCTTTCGAGCCGAGGGTGGCGACGATTTGCGTGTCAGGGTCCAGCTTTACACCAAAGCGCCGCTCGTAGTAAGCAGCCTGGGCGCGGCGCAAACCGGGAATGCCTTTGGAGGCGGAATAGCGATTTGTGCGCGGACGGGCGATCGTCTCCGTCATCTTATCGACGATGTGCTGAGGGGTCGGCAGATCCGGATTGCCCATGCCAAAGTCGATAATGTCCTCGCCCCGGGCGCGCGCCTGGGCTTTCAATCGATTGACCTCCTCAAAAACATAGGGGGGAAGTCGCTTGATACGATGAAAGTCTTGGCTGATATCCGGCACCGCTTCGTCTCCACGGCGTGATTGTGATTGAGCGCGCGTTACGGAGGATCATCCGTCAGCGGCGAACAGTTAAAGCTTATTTTGCCGCTCGTGGTTCGAATCTAACGCTTCGAACCACGTCGTTTTTTGCTGATGGATCGAATTG
>CAZMAC010000452.1:0-3028 GCA_964564085.1 uncultured Hyphomicrobiaceae bacterium | reverse complement strand
GTACATGCCGTACATACCGGGCATTCCTTGCATGCCGTACATGCCGCGCATGCCTTGCATGCCGCCCATTCCCGGCATCCCGTACATACCGCCCATGCTTGGTTGCCAAGTCCAGCGACCGGCGGCCATGCCCATGCCGCCCATGCCCATGCCGCCCATGCCCGGCATGCCTTGCATGCCGCCCATGCCTTGCGCCTGGGCTCCAAAGGCCATTGCGGTTGATGTTACAGCCGCCAAGGCGGCTATCTTCAGCTTTCTCATCGCGTATTTCCCTTCCTGGTGTTTCGTGGGTGCTGCCTTGGTCATAGGATGCCGGAGGACCCACTCCCTGCTCCGGCAGCCGACCCCGCCACGGCGTTGAGATTGAACGTGGCGGTTAAACGAAGAAGGGCGGGACTTTCGGTTCTACCTGGCGTCCCGCCCTATTTCAGAAGTGGCTATTCCTTTTTCTCGCCTTGCATGCCACTCATGCCTTCCATCCCGGTCATGCCCTTCATACCGGACATACCCATGCCGGGCATTCCATACATGCCGTACATTCCAGGCGCTCCGGGAGGCACGCTAGGCATCGCTGCGGAAGCTTGCGGTCGGTAAATCCATTGCGTGCATGCCCAGGTCCCCTGACCCTGACCAGCCATTCCTTGCATGCCGCCCATTCCTTGCATTCCCGTCATGCCTTGCATGCCGCCCATGCCTTGCATTCCGGTCATACCCTGCATGCCGCCCATGCCTTGCATTCCCGTCATACCTTGCATACCGCTCATGCCTTCCATTCCGGTCATGCCTTCCATTCCGGTCATGCCCTGCATGCCGCTCATACCTTCCATTCCAGTCATGCCCTGCATGCCTGACATTCCGGCCGCGGCTGGCTGGTAGTAAGTCCATTCAGTGCAGAACCAGCCAGGTTTTCCCGCTAATGTTCCTATGCCTGACGTTTCCTGCTGACCTTGCATCCCGGACATTCCCTGCATTCCCGTCATGCCTTCCATGCCGGTCATGCCACTCATGCCTTTCTGCTTCTCTGTCTTTTCTTCCTTGTCGTCTGCCAGCGACGGCACAGCCATTGTGCTAGCGCCAGCCAAGACGGCAAGACAAGTCACGGTCACTATCCGCTTGAGCATCGGCTTCATTCCTCCTTGCTATTTTCACGCCAGCATTTTTCACGCAGGCTCAGAGCTGGGCGAGTGCGGGACGGCTCGCTCGATCTGCCGGTCGCGCTCAAGAAGGACGGATATCATCCTTCAAACCTCCAAGGCGTTGCGTTTTGTCAAAACGCCACGGATTACCTGTCCACCAGGTCACGTATGTCATACCGTCCCGTCGTACTGGGATGGTTGAAAGGCGTGTACCAGGCGCCTTGGTCCTCTAAAAATTTGAGACTGTAGGGATAAGGCTGGGTGATACCTTTGAGTGCATGGTCATACCAGCCGCTCGGTTTTGAAAATTTATCAATCACCGGAGCATGTGCCGGTCGCTGATTTGGGTTCGTACCCGCAATAAAGATTTCTTCCCCCTGTTCACTTGAAAAAACAAGCCCCGGCATCCCCGTCCACACAGAGAGAAAACCCGCCATAAGCAGAATGGCTTTGCACATGTCTCCATCCCTTGCATCAAATAACCTGCGTACTGACGAGTGTTCGCTGACACTGAAACCTCGTCACGCCATTAACTAGTGCAGAAAGCATGCCAAGGAGGATGAAGAAAAAATATTTTATTATTTTACAATGAGTTGCATTGAGAAATGGTCGTATTTCAATTCTCTAAAATTTTAGGCATTTCTGACATAATGTCAGAGTAAATTGACTTCTTTACGCTAACTCACTGTAATTCAAGGTTTTCCTGATCTGACAAAATGTCATGCGGCCTTCCGCCGTGTCAGACCGTGCGAATTGCCTTGATGGTTTTTCTCTTGGCGTGAATTAGATTTCATCAGCAATGCGATGAGATGTGAACTGAGCGATTTTGAAAATTAAAGCGGTGAGCTGCGTTCGCGGGCGGATTTATCCTTCAGGCCTTCGCGAAGCTCGTCGACGACCCTTTGTGCGTTCTCAGCATCAAGGCCAACCTGGCGCAGAACATAATCCGACATGCCGAGTCCGATTTCACGTTCCCCCATCACCAGATGTCCGACGCCGAGCTGGTTCAAATATTGATATTCCTCATCGGAATGCGCACGGGCGACGATGCCGATCTCAGGATTGGCAGCTTTCGCCAGCTCGATGACCCGCCGGCTTTGAAAGGCGTCCGGCAGGGCAACCACGACCAGACGGGCGGTTGCCGGCTTTGCGGCGTTGAAGACTTCGGCGCGCGTCGCATCACCGAAAATGATGGCAACGCCATCCTGCCGCGCCGGCTTCGAGATAGTCCATTGCCCCTCTATCACGACATAGCTCTTACCGGCCTGCCTGAGCGCGCCTGTCACAAGACGTCCGACCCGGCCATGACCGACGACAATGACGTGATCCTGTAGGGCTGCAAGCTCATGCGTATCAGGCTCGATACGCTGGCGCTTTCGCTCTGAAAGCGTGAACCGGCTTTGGAGCTTTTTCCCAATTTGGCCATATCCCATGATTGTCAGCGAATGAATCAGGATCGTCACGATCGCTGCCGCAAGAATAAGTCCTTGTTGATCATAGGTAATGATGGCGAGGCCAACGGCCAGGCCGGTCAGAATGAAAGAGAATTCCCCGATTTGCGAGAGGGTTCCGGCGGCCAGCCCTGCAATTTGCGGACGCACACCTAGGACCAGCATCAGCGTGAGAAAGATAAGCCCGCATCCGCCGATGATTGCCAGAACGAGAAGCAGGATTTGTCCGGGCGCGTTCAGAAAAAGCATCGGATCGAACAGCATGCCGACCGAGACGAAAAACAAGACGGCAAAGATGTTCTGGATCGGCAGGGATTCTGCGGCCGATTGATGGCTTAGGTCCGACTCGCCCAGAACGAGTCCTGCGAAAAACGCGCCAAGTGCAAGCGAGAGGCCGAGCAGCGTGGCCGAGCCGTAAGCGATACCGAGCGCAATGACGAT
>CAZMAC010000451.1:0-3032 GCA_964564085.1 uncultured Hyphomicrobiaceae bacterium | reverse complement strand
AGCGAGAAGACCGATGTTTCTCATCGAGTGCCCTCATTGCGGTCCGCGTGACCAGTCCGAATTTTCCTATGGCGGCGAGGCTCATCGCGCCCGGCCGACGGACAGTGAGCACATGACAGACGAAGACTGGGCAGGCTTCCTCTTTATACGGTCCAACCTGAAAGGCGTCTTCGCCGAACGCTGGAACCATGCGGCAGGCTGCCGGTGCTGGTTCAACATGCTGCGCAATACCGCAACGGATCAGATCCTCGCGATTTACCCGATGGGATCGCGGCCGCCGGAAATCGAGGCCACGACTCTGCCGACGCCTTGCGGTGAAGCGCCGATCGGTTCGGGCAATGATGCCGCCAAGATTGAGCGCGAGAACGCGCCCGGCGGGAAAGGCGACGCACTATGAATAGTAGGTCGTCAGTATCGGGCCAGCCATACCGGCTCGCAAGCGGCGGACTGATCGACAGATCGCGGCCCGTCAGTTTTTCCTTTGACGGCAAGAGCTATCAGGGTTTTGCCGGCGATACGCTGGCGTCTGCGCTGCTTGCAAATGGCGTCCATATGATTGCGCGCAGCTTCAAATATCATAGGCCGCGCGGAATATTCGGTGCAGGCGCGGAAGACCCGGCAGGACTTGTCCAGATCGGCCAGGATGCAGCGCGCACCGATCCGAATATGCGCGCAACTGAAACCGAGATCTATGACGGGCTGGAGGCGTTTCCGCAAAATTGCTGGCCCTCGCTGAGCCGCGATGCGGGCGCGATCAACGACCTGTTCTGGCGTTTTCTGCCGGCCGGCTTCTACTACAAGACCTTCATGGGACCACCGGGCCGCTGGATGATGTTCGAGCGTTACATTCGCGCCGCAGCCGGTCTTGGCCGCGCGCCCGAGGCTCCCGATCCGGACCGTTATGAAAGTACGAACCGTCACTGCGACGTGCTTGTGATCGGGTCGGGGCCGTCCGGGTTGATGGCGGCCTTGACAGCGGCACGCAGCGGCGTGCGGGTTATCCTTGCGGAAGAAACCCCGCAAATCGGCGGCGCCCTGCTGTCGATGGGACCTGACGATGTCAGCTTCGACGGCAGCACGCCTGCGGCCTGGGCTACCAATAGCGAGGCCGAACTGGCCAGCTATCCCGAAGCTATGGTCCTAAAGCGTACAGCGCCGGTTGGCTATTACGGCGACAATCTTTTCGTTCTCAATCAGCAGCTTCAGGACCATCTGCCGCTATCGGCGCGCGACCCGCTCATGCCGAGACAACGCCTCTGGCGTATCCGCGCAGCCCATGTCGTCATGGCGACCGGCGCAATCGAGCGTCCGCTGATTTTCGATGGCAATGACCGTCCAGTCATCATGCTGGCCGGTGCGGTATCGGCCTACATCCATCGATATGGCGTTCTCCCTGGGCGCAATGCGGTTCTGTTCACCAATAATAATGCGGCCTGGCAAACCGCTTTCGATCTGCAGCGCGCCGGTTGGGGCGTTGCGGCCATCGTCGATCTTCGCCCCGAAATTGAGCCGGACTTGGAGACGCGCGCCAATCACGCCGGGATTCCGATCTTCAAAAATGCGGTCATCGACGGAATCGAAGGGCATAAACATATTCAGCGTGTCACGGTACGGCATTTGAAGGGCGATGCCTCGGTCGGCGACGAGATTGTAGAGCTGTCCTGCGATCTTCTCGCGGTCTGTGGCGGACTCTCACCGAATGTCGCGCTTTTCGCGCAGTCGCGCGGCAAGCTCAGGCACGATCCGGAGATCGCGGCTTTCCGCCCGGCGCAATCCTGGCAAAAGGAAACATCCGTCGGCCTATGCAACGGAACGATGGATCTCGCGCAGCGCTTTTCGGAAGGACGGCAGCGCGGCGCAGATGCGGTTTCGTCGTTAGGCTATGCGCCAACGCCTGCCGAGCCACCGCGTCTTGAATATAAAACACAGCCCAAAGACTATAAGATCCGCGCGCTCTGGTCGCTGCCATCGCACAAGCCGAAACATAAGACACGGGCTTTCGTCGATCTGCAAAATGACGTGACCACGAAGGACCTTCGCCTTGCGGTCCAGGAAGGCTATCGTTCGGTCGAACACGCCAAGCGCTACACGACGACCGGCATGGGGACGGATCAAGGCAAGACAGTGGGCATCAATGCTTTCGGTATTCTGGCCGATGCAACGAAGCAGACCATTCCCGATGTCGGGGTCACGACCTATCGCCAACCCTATAAGCCGGTGACCTTCGGCGCGCTCGGAGCGCAAAATACCGGCGCACTATTCGAGGCACGCCGAACGACAGCAATGCATGATTGGCATGTCGCTCATGGCGCGGAGTTCGAAACGGTCGGCGACTGGTTGCGCCCCCGCATTTATCCGCGTGCCGGTGAGGATTTTCACGCGGCGCTCATGCGCGAATGTAAGGCCGCCCGGCAATCCGTTGGTGTGCTTGACGCGTCGACTCTCGGCAAAATAGACATACGCGGCCCCGATGCGCGTGAATTTCTCCATCGCGTCTATACGAATAGCTGGAAGAAGCTGAAACCCGGCAGCTGCCGTTACGGTCTGATGCTGGGCGAGGACGGTATGGTCGCCGATGATGGCGTTACCGCCTGCCTGGCCGACGATCACTTCCATATGACGACGACGACGGGCGGCGCATCGCGCGTCCTTTCGACGCTTGAAGATTATCTTCAGACAGAATGGCCTGAGCTGCGCGTCTTTTTGACATCCGTCACAGAGCAATGGGCCGTTGCCAGCATTTGCGGCCCGAATTCGGCAAAGCTCGTTGCCGAGCTTTGCGATGATCTTGACCCCGACCCGGCGCAATTCCCGTTTATGAGCTTTCGCAATGCCCATATTGGCGGCGTTCCCGTCAGGGTCTTCCGTATCTCCTTCACGGGCGAGCTGTCCTATGAGATTAACATCCAGGCTTCATTCGGCTTATGGCTGTGGGAGCAGATTTTCGCGGCTGGCGAGAAATACGGCATTACGCCTTATGGCACGGAAGGCATGCACCTGCTGCGCGCGGAAAAGGGCTTCATCATCGTCGG
>CAZMAC010000450.1:0-3116 GCA_964564085.1 uncultured Hyphomicrobiaceae bacterium | reverse complement strand
GATCGTGTCGGCCGTAATTTTCGGTGCAGTCTATGCCGTAATTGCCTATCGCGTGATCTCGTTGGATAGCATTCCGACATCGTTATAGCATCAGACGCAATGACGACGGACATCTTCGTCAGGATACGCGCGCCGGGCGCGGCGACCTCGCGCCTTGCTGATTCTTTTCCATTTGCAAAATCAAAGGCGGCAGGAAAAACAGATCGGCAATGAGCGCCATGATGAGCGTCAAGCCTGTCAACCATCCCAAGTGCTGGTTCACGAGAAATCCAGATAGAGTGAAGGCGGCAAAGCTGAACGCGAGTGCGATGGAGGTCACAACGACAGCGACGCCCACCGAACGGATGGTTTCCTGAATTGCGGCCTGTGGGTCGAGGCCATTCTTGCGCGCCGCTTGATATTTCATCAGCATATGGACTGTATCGTCAACGACAATACCAAATGTCAAAGCGCCAACGACCGTTGCCGCGAACGACACCTCACCCACAAATAGTCCCCAAATGCCGATGGCGGCGACGGCCGGCAAGATATTCGGGAGAAGACTGATCAATCCTAGCCGGACATTACGAAGCGCGATTAGAATGAGCAAAGAAACACCCATCAGCGCAACGACCATTGAGACGAACATTGTATGTGTACTGTCGATGGAAAGCTGTGCCGACAAGATAGGCAGTCCCGTTGCAACGATTGGGCCGCCGAAAATGGCCTCGGCTCGTTCTTTGGCATCGCGTGTGAAGGCGAGCGTTTGGGCCGAACTCACACTATTAAGAACGGCATTGATCCGGGAATGCCTCTCGGCGGTATCAACCAGATTGATGAGTCCTTCGCTCCGCATCTCGTTGTAAACCGATCGGAGCGCGCTGGCCGTTTGCGGGCGCGAAGGAAGCCCTTTTTCGTCAAAAAGTTCCGGTGCTTGCAGCATTAATCGAGCGGCGATGGTTTCGACACTTGTCGCTTCGGCGAATTCCGGCCGCGTCTGCAGCCAATCGGAAAATTCCTGCTGACGTTCCAAATGTGTAAGCCCGAAAGGCCCGTCCTTATCCGAAACCGGCACCGAAAAATCGATAAAAATCGTACCTGAAAGTTTGTTCTCGAAAAGATCGGTTGCGCGGCGAACTTCGAAACGCTCATCGAAATAATGGGAAAACGTGTCGTCGAATGTGATCTGGCTGATACCAATAAGGGATATACACGCGCAAGCCGCAAATGTCGTAAACAGCGCCCGGCTCCGATGAATAACGAAGCGGCCAAGACGCCCCATCGAGGATGCGAGCTTCAGACTTTGGTGTCCGGCATCGGCTGGCAAGATCAAAAGGATTGCCGGCAACAGGGTGAAGGAGAATAAGAGTACGATCACCAGACCGAAGCTGACGACGTTGCCGAGCTGTCCAAAGGGTGGAGAGGCGGCAAAGTTCAGACAAAGAAAGGGGATGATCGTCGTGATGACCGATAGCATCACCGGAGCAGCATTCATGGTCATGGCGGCAGTAACAGCAGCCAACTTGTCCATTCCCTCGCTCATGGCTCTCTGCCAGGCGAGAACGATATGGACACCCGTTGCGACCGCCAGACCGATCAGAACGGTAGAAGCCGCGCTTGAAATGCCATTCAGGGAAATACCAAGCCAGCCAACCGCGCCGATTGTCACCGGGCCCACGATCAGCACCATCGTCATCAGCGTCGAAACGGCGTAAATGGATCGGAAGGTGATGAGGAGAATCAACGCCAGTATTAGAATTTGCAGAGCCGCGTAGCCATAAATCTCCTCTTGGCTCTCAATCAGAAAAGCGCGGTCCATCATCAGCCGGCCGGTCATCAGGATTTCAATATTGGGAAATCGTTGCTGGAATTGTTTTTGTAATTCCTGCGCGGCGGAGGTTACAGCATCGACATCGATGTCAGACTGACTTGAACGGGGATATATTGCGGCGACGGCTGCGACTGTTTCGTCCTGCGAAATAACAGATCGGGCCGAGAAACCGGCATCAGCGACAGTCTGGCGTAGGTCGTTGGATGTTTTCGAGTCTATCTCTTGCTGCGCATTTGGGAGGAGGCTGAGTGGAGATCGAGCGGCCATGGCTTTTGGGAGTTGAACTGCGTGCTTTTCCAACCAGCCAATGGCTTCAAGACGGCGTCCATCAAGCATCGAACCGTTCGAATTAGCACGCAGCACGAAGACGATCTCATTTGTCCGCCCGAAACGTTGCTCAATCGTCTCCAGCGCGACCCGTTCCGGCATCGAACGATTGAAATAGACGAGCACATCCGGATCATAAATGACATGCCGCATCCCGGCGCCGCCTAATACAAATACGGCGATGGAAACGATGAAGACCAAAATTTTCCATCGATTAAGCCATGCCACTAAACCGGGCATGAACTGAGAGGGGGAAAACTGGTCAAGCATCGGCACTCGGAAATTTTGCATATTATGAAAGCTCATGGTGCCGATATAGGCTTACCTTGTCGGAACAACTAACAAACACGGCAAGGCATGTCTTGCGCTGCGGTAAGAAGCCGCAATGCAAAAGCGTAACCATATCGAAGCGATAATCGCCGGGATAGGCTTGAGTTCCAATCTACAAACTTATGATTGTTTTGCCATTAACCGTTTTCAGCGATGCGTTCGGTGAGCGCTCCGCGTCGGCGGCGGATTTGAGCTGATGACAGCTTGTTCATCCTACGCAAATCTTGATCAGACAGCCGCATAGCGACGCTGACCCATTCCTCAACGATATCGACCATTTCTTGAAACGTAATGGGCATGACCCGACGCCGGGAGTTATACACCGCGAGTGATGCGTGGTAACGGCGCAGAGTTTTCACAATATGGCGGTTCATTTCTTCGCGTCCGGTTCCGCGAGCGACGACGCGCTCTACAAGCCCCATATTTTGCATGTCAGCCGCGCTGTAAAGGTCTCCTCCTTTAATTATAGCCTCAGCTTTGGCCTGACCCAGCCGGCGCATCAGAAAAGAATAAGCGCCCATTCCAGGGAACAGGCCATAGAGCATTTCCGGCAGGCCGAAGTTTGATAGTTCCTCCGCAAGGATGAAATCGCAAGAGAGAGCAGCTTCCATCCCGCCGCCCAACGCATCGCCCGCGACCAAAGCGCCGC
>CAZMAC010000449.1:0-3118 GCA_964564085.1 uncultured Hyphomicrobiaceae bacterium | reverse complement strand
AACCGCGTCGTCCGCCGCCGCGGCCGCGTTTATGTGATCAACAAGACGATCAAGCGCTACAAGGCGCGCCAAGGCTAAATCAACCGGCATTCAATCGATTCTGATTCAATGTCGTCAAGTTGATCTATTTCATAGAGTTAGAACAACTGTCCGCGTCCGATTGGACGGGCATTGCGCGAGTGTCTGAAATCATGCCGAAAATCCCGTTTCGGCCCCGCTTGCCCTGAGAAGCTTCCGCTTGACAGCTTTTTTATCTGTGCTTCACTGGTCGTATGCGAGCTATGCGTGCAACATTATCGGCATTTGCGTTTGCCCTTACCCTCGGTTGCTTTGCGATCGCGCCGTCATTTGCGACGTCAGGCAAAGTTGAAACCGAACGGCTTCCCAGTCTCAAACCGCTGTCCAAATCAGAATTATCGATGCGCGAAGCCCGCGCGGAAGTTTTGTCTTCGCTCTATGAACAGTTGAAAAACTCTGAGACCGCGGAAAGCAGCGAGCTAACTGCATCGGCAATTGAAAAGCTGTGGCAGCAATCGGGCAGCGATACGGCCGATCTGCTCATGGAGCGCGCCGGTCTCGCCATGAAAGCCCGAAAATACGATCTTGCGACACAGATCCTGAATGCCGTGACGTCGTTCGAGCCGCGTTATGTCGCGGCCTGGAGTCAACTTGCAACGGTCTATTTTCTTCGCGAGGATTATGCCGACGCGATGCATCGGCTGAGGCAGGTGCTCGCTCTCGATCCACGCCACTTCAAGGCGATTGAAGGGCTCGGGATTATCTTGCGTGAGACCGGAAATAAAAAAGCAGCTCTTGAGGTGACGAGGCGGGCGCTCGCCATTCATCCGCATCTTGAATCTGCAAAAAAGGCCGAGGAAGAACTGGCCCGCGAAATTGAAGGGCAGGAGATTTAAATCTTTTTGCTCGCGCACAATTTTCAGGACAACCGCTGCCCATCCCTATCTGCACGGGGCCATGCTTTTCCTGATTGCGCTTCAATCTAAATGCCCTAAAACCGCTCCTCAACTTTAGCTCTAATTGAACGCCGGTCCTGTCGACTCCGGCCGTGTCATGGCGACCCTGACAGCCTGCGCCTGAATTTTCACGATTCGCAGCATATTCGTTGCTCCGGGGGTGCCGAACGGCAGGCCGGCGGAGACGATGACATTATCGTCGAGCTGCACCATGCCCTCCCGGGCTGCAAGCCGGCAGGCGCGTGTGACCATATCCGCGACCGAGTGAGGATCTTCGGTCAGCACGCAATGCAGACCCCACGCAATGGTCAGCCGCCGGGCTGTGGCTTTGCTGGTCGAAAGGGCAAGGATCGGCTGGCGCGGGCGATGACGGGCAACGCGCAAAGCCGTTGCGCCTGTCGAGGTATAGCAGATGATCGCGGCAAGTCCGGCATCCTGGGCGATGGAGCAGGCCGCAGCGCTGATCGCGCCTGAAGAGGTCGAATCCGGATCGTGACGCTGCGAATGGATGATCTGATCGTATAGCGGGTCTTGTTCGACTTCGATCGCAACGCCGTCCATGGTCGTGACGGCTTCGGCCGGATACTGACCGGCAGCCGACTCAGCCGACAGCATCACGGCATCGGCGCCTTCGAACACAGCGGTCGCCACGTCAGAGACTTCGGCGCGGGTCGGGACCGGCGCGGAGATCATCGATTCCAGCATTTGCGTGGCAATAACGACGGGCTTGCCATGTTTGCGGGCAAAGCGCGTCAGTCTTTTCTGAACGCCGGGCACTTGTTGCAGCGGCAATTCAACACCGAGATCGCCCCTGGCAACCATGATGGCGTCCGACTCGGCTACGATCTGCTCGATGTCATGGACGGCGGAGGGCTTTTCGATCTTGGAAAGCACCGCCGAGCGTCCGTCGATGAGCTGTTTTGCTTCGACGACATCCTCAGCCCGCTGCACGAATGACAATGCAATCCAGTCGACACCGAGATTGGCGGCATATTCAAGGTTCTCCCGGTCGTGCTCCGTCAGGGGACTGAACGGAAGAACCGTGTTGGGCAGACTGATGCCTTTACGGCTCGACAGTTCGCCGCCGACCACGACATCGGTCTCGATCCTGTCATGCGTCTTGCTGGTAACCGTGAGGCGTAATTTGCCATCATTGAGTAGAAGCTGATGGCCGGGCTCGACCGCTTCGAAAATTTCCGGATGGGGCAGAAAGACCCGTGAGTTGCTCCCGGCCTCTTCATGTCTGTCGAAAGCGAATACCGCGCCGTTTTCTAACAAAACCGGTTCATCGAAATGACCGACGCGCAATTTCGGGCCCTGAAGATCGCAAAGAATCCCGATCGGGTGATTGGCCTCCCGTTCAATGGAGCGGATCATGTCAAAACGCTCACGCAAATCCTCGCGCGATGCGTGGCTCATGTTGATCCGGAACACATCGGCACCGGCATCGAAGAGGCGCTTGATTTGTTCTGAGGTTGAAGAGGCGGGGCCAAGGGTTGCGACGATTTTGACCCGCCGGGACCGCCTCATTGCGTCGCTGCTCCGCCCTCGCCCGGATCCGTTAGACGGACTGTCCAATCTTTTTCTTCACTCGTATCGACTTCAAAAAAACCTGAGCGCTTGTAGTTGCGTCCCTGGCAATTATCGACACCCCGAATGGTGAAGGATTTATCGTCTGTGCACATCTTCGCCTTTCCGCCCCATTCACCGCCCCGGTCATAGTCAAGGGCATGAATATAGTAATAGCGCGCCACCAGCGATCCCTTGAGCAGGACTTCGCAGGTTTGCGAGGCGACATTCCACCAGCCTTCGCTTACCCAGCCCTGACTATCCTTATAGCCAATGGCCACGCCGACGCGGCTGGAGGTCGTATTGCAAAGTTTGAGATCGGCAAGAGCGCTTCTTGCGCAGAAGACGCCGGCGGCGATCAGAACGAGCATCGCGGTTAGGAGTCGAGCGGGGGAATGTCTCTTCATCGGTCTCCAATGTGCTGGCTACAATTACACGACATTGTCCAGCTCAACCCGGGTCACACCCGCTAGGTTCAAATCGGTGAAGGTTAAGCCGCTTATAGTCAGGTCGTCTAACATCTCCGAGAATCAGGTGGAATCATTTTCTTTTATAAATGCTACGGGATTTTGTCC
>CAZMAC010000448.1:0-3127 GCA_964564085.1 uncultured Hyphomicrobiaceae bacterium | reverse complement strand
TCCAAACAGAAATCCACTTATCACCGGATTCGTCTGTTTGGGTCGAACCACTAGAGTTGGGAAAGATCAAATCGTCATCGCTCGCAAACCTGCTTTGCATCCGCCACGCTTTTAGCATCTGCAAGCTCAACGCCCCCAATGGAATGGTTCTGATACCTGCTTTATGCCTGTGCCCAATGACCTTGATCCCCTTGGCTGCATTTGTAGCGAGCAGATCCTTGCTTATCGCGAAATCAAGAATGATCCTTAGACGGCCGAGCACTTTACGTGTAATTGGAACGGAAACGCCACTACTGCGAAGACCATCACGGAAATCGCCTACACTCCGAGCTGTCAGTTGATTAAGGCGAAGCCCGACTATGCCGCGCTCGGCATGAAGAATGTAGTTATAAATCAGGCCCGTCACGATTTCGAAATGACCGCGTGTGAAGCGTTCATTTCTGAACATCCGGCCTTCCGCGTATTCGAGATAATTCTCAGCAATTCCTTGAATTGTGACCTAGCTGGCATTCGGCCGGAACGTCCCAGCTCTCACCATTCCTTCGGTCTCGGCGCGAAACTCAACGGCTTCTCGTTTCGTCGCAAACTACCGCTGCCCCCGCTGGCCGGACGCATCGACATAATCGACGCGCCAAGCCGTCTTTGTCTCCCCGCTGCCGGTTGTCCAGGTCCGCTTACGAACGCTTGCCATTAGCATCATCTCCCTTCCTGTAAGGCTCTTTCCAATCGTCAGTGAGCTTGTCAGCCCACGCCGCTTTTACGGTCTCTTCGTCCAGATTTGGGCGCTGAGCGCCGGGGGCGAGTGACTGCATCACCTCCCAGGCCGCGACCATTGCCGACTTATAACAATATTGATCCAGCATCCATTCCGCAGGCGTCCATTCCGGGTGCCCTTGCTCCCGCCATTCCGAAAACGGTCGGGACCAAGCGCCCTATCGCCCTTGCTTTAGGTCAAAGACATCAACGCCGCACTGCGCCATGACAAAGCAATCCGTTTTTTATGTCCTGCTGCGCAAGAGGAGAACACACAGTATGGCTGCCGGGAAAGACGGCTCGCCGAAGGCTGTGTTTTCGGCGCGCGACATCACCAAAGTCTACGGAACCGGGGTCAGCGAGGTACACGCCTTGCGCGGTGTTTCGCTTGATCTGTATGCCAGGCAAATCAGCGTATTGCTCGGTCCGTCCGGATCGGGAAAATCGACCTTTCTGAACATCCTTGGGGGGCTCGATGTTCCGACCTCTGGCACTGTTAGCTTTGAGGGCCAGCGGCTCAACGATCTGGACGAGGATGGCTTGACGGATTACCGCCGCCGCTGCGTCGGTTTTGTTTTTCAATTTTACAATCTCATCCCAAGCCTCACGGCGCGCGAGAATGTCGCTCTGGTGACGGAAATTGCCGAAGATCCAATGTCCCCGGAGCACGCGCTGGAGTTGGTCGGTCTGGCAAAGCGCATGGATCATTTTCCTGCCGAGCTGTCCGGTGGCGAGCAGCAGCGAGTCGCAATCGCCCGCGCGATCGTCAAAAAGCCCGTTGTACTGCTTTGCGATGAGCCGACCGGAGCACTCGACTCTAAAACAGGGACGGTCGTCGTTGAAGCCATTATAGGCGTGAACGCCGAGCTTGGCACCACAACTGCTCTAATCACGCACAATGTTGCCATCAAAGACGTTGCCGACCGCGTGATTCATTTCCGCGACGGGCAAATCGTCGAAACAGAGACAATCACGCACAAAAGTGCGCCATCCGAGCTGCGGTGGTAAGTGCGATGCGGGACACGTTTCTTGGCTTTTCTGTTCTAAACCGGAAGCTGCTCCGCGATTTGTGGCACAGTCGGGGCCAGGCCTTGGCGATCGTGCTCGTCATGGCGTCCGGCGTGGCAACGCTGATCATGTCGCTTGGCGCTTTCCAATCCCTTCAGGAGACCCGCCGCGCCTATTACGAGCGGTATCGCTTTGCCGATGTCTTCGCCACGGCCAAGCGCGCTCCGAGCTATTTGGCCGACCAAATCGCTGAAATCCCTGGCGTTGCCGCCGCCGAAACACGCGTGTCGTCCTTCGTGCTTTTGGATATTGAGGGTTTACCCGAACCTGCCACGGGAAAACTGATCTCATTGCCGGATAGGCGAGAGCTGCGGCTGAACCGTACCTATCTCCGGCGAGGCCGCCTGCCCACGCCTCTCTCGACACAGGAAATAGCGATTAATGACCGTTTCGCCCGCGCAAATGATTTTCAGCCTGGTGACCGGCTCATAGCCATCATTAACGGCCGCAAGCGCAGTCTGCTTATTACCGGGATCCTCCTTTCACCGGAATTTATCTATCTGCTGGGACCGGGGGACTTTGTGCCCGACGATCAGCGGACCGGACTTCTGTGGATGAGCGAGCGGGCGGCTGCCTCTATGCTGGATCTTGACGGCGCATTCAACGAGCTGAGCGTATCGCTGGTGCGAAATGCATCGCCAGAGGTCGTCATGGCGCAGCTGGACAGGCTGCTCGAACCCTATGGCGGCCAGGATGCTTATACACGCACCGATCAGCTGTCTCACGCCTTCCTCGACGCCGAGTTGGAACAATTGCGCGCAATCGCGTTCATCATTCCGCCGATCTTTCTCGCCGTCTCAGCTTTCCTGCTCAATATGACGCTTGCGCGTCTGATCACGTTGGAGCGCGAGCAGATCGGCCTTCTGAAGGCGCTCGGCTATAGCGGACGCGAAGTCGGCTTCTACTATCTGAAGTTTGTTTGCGCCATTGCGCTGATCGGCATCATGTTTGGTTTTGCCCTGGGCATATGGATCGGGCGTGAAATTACGAAGCTTTACGGCGATCTCTACAACTTTCCTTTCCTTGTCTTTTTAATGCCGCTCAATATTTTTCTCATCGCCGGGATCGTCACATTTGCTGCTGCAATTCTAGGTGCCATCCAAGCGCTTCGCTGGGTTATTGCACTGCCGCCGGCGGTCGCCATGCAGCCGCCAGCGCCAATCCGCTACCAGCAAAGCTGGTTCAGCCGGAATGGCTGGCTAAGGCGGGTTCCGCAGTCGTCTATGATGGTCGCGCGCTACATTTTGCGCTTCCCGGTGCGTAGCATGCTCACGCGCGCAGGGTGCGCCAGTGCCGTGGCTTTGCT
>CAZMAC010000447.1:0-3130 GCA_964564085.1 uncultured Hyphomicrobiaceae bacterium | reverse complement strand
TCAAATTCAATCAATACATTCCGCGGCCGCCCGTCTCCCTCAACCGGATCATACCGGCCGCCACGCGCCAGAAACCGCGCACCATATTTTTCAAAAACCGGCTTGGCTGCATCGACATAATTCGGATAATCTTGCGGGTCATTGACCGTCATGCGCGCAATCCAGTACCCCTTTGGCATGCAATTCTCTCCTAATATTTGGGCAGCAAGGATAGACCGGCTGCCTGTGATTATGGAAGAAAAAGCAATGTATAATATGTTATTCCCCGTTGGAGTGTTGCCTTGATCCGCGTACAAAAACAGGATTTCGATATCGGCGCCGAGATCTTAGCATTGACCAGCAGGCGCGATGATATTGGCGCTGTTGTGACCTTTACCGGCATTGTCCGGGGCGGCACCGGGCCGTCCGCGATCAGCGCCATGACGCTGGAGCATTATCCCGGTATGACCGAGAAAGAGCTGGAGCGGATCGAGCGGGAAGCGCTTCAGCGTTGGCGCTTGCAAGCCAGTCTCATCGTTCATCGTTATGGGAGGCTTACGCCCGGCGAGAATATTGTGCTGGTGATTACGGCCTCACCGCACCGGCAGGCCGCGTTTGAGGCAGCGAATTTCCTGATGGATTATTTGAAGACCAGCGCGCCGTTCTGGAAAAGGGAAGATCGTGCGAGCGGCGAGGCCGGCTGGGTCGAAGCCAAGGGCGACGATGACAAAGCCGCTGAGCGCTGGGGCGTCAAAGCGGTAGAATGAGCGGTCTCTTCACGAAGAGGACGGCTTGTGTTCCTCAAGGCGCGGCATGATCTCAACGAAATTGCAGGGCCGGTGGCGAAAATCGAGCTGAAGCTTCAAAATCCCGTCCCATGCGTCGCGGCACGCGCCCGGCGAGCCCGGCAGGCAGAAGACATAAGTTCCATCGATCACGCCGGCGAGCGCCCTTGACTGGACTGTCGAGGTTCCGACCTTTTGAAAGCTGATCATATGCATCAGCACGGAAAAGCCGTCGATTTCCTTCTCAAAAAGTGGGCGAAGGGCTTCGGGCGTGACGTCGCGGCCCGTCAGCCCGGTGCCGCCGGTCGTCAGGATTACGTCGATGTCAGTATCGGCGGACCATTCCCGCACCGTCTCCTGGATTTGGGAAATTTCGTCCTTGACGATTTTTCGGCCCGCGAGAGTATGGCTGGCCTCGATAAGCAGCCTGACGAGCGCCGAGCCGGATTTGTCCTCCTCCAAACTCCGCGTGTCAGAAATCGTCAGCACCGCAATTCTGACGGGCTTGAAAGGGATCGTTTCGTCAATACCGGCCATTGCCGATTGCCTGTTCTTTTAGTCCGGCACCCGATGAGACCGAATGTGCCGGCCCAATTTTACATCTTTTAATGCGCTACTAGTTCGAATCTAACGCTTCGAACCCACGCTTTTTCGCGGATGGATCGAATTGACATGACATTTGAATTGCTTACCTCAATCAAGCCAAATCTCATGTTCGATCCACTAGGGCGCTAACGTTTCAAGGCTATGGTCGCGATCGGAACATGCCGGCCCGCGCTCGGGTCGAATTGCGTAATCGTCAAAGAATGTTTTGACGATCCGGTCACTTTCACCGCGAAACGCCCTTGAAAATTCGCGCCGTCAACATCGATACTCAGGCGGTTGCCGTCGATGTCGCCTTTGATGCGGCCCGTATTATTGGCCACTTTTTCGATCCAGGTACCCGCCACTTTGTTGCCATCGCAGGATACATCCGCGCCTGCATCGATCTTATAGTCCGTACCGGCGCAGGAGATGTTCTGCGAGACACGGGGCCCGGACGTCTTATAGTTGATCCGGCATGAGATACGTTCCTCGGCGCCGCCGATTGGGGTTATGGTGCCCGATCCCCGCCATGCGCCGTTAAGTCGTTTTATCAAGTCCTGTGCGTTGGCATTGCAGGCTGCCATTGCAGGGCTTGCATAAAGCCCCATAGCGAGCGTCGCAGCCGCAAATCCTGATAAAACCAATTTCAAAGACCGTCCACGTTTCATGAATGTCCCTGCCTATACTCGTTAATGTGCCTACCCGATGCCTTTATTGGACCAAATATCGTCCGGCTGCAATGCTTGCCAGACTTTTCAATCTGGAGTTTATGCGGTTCTTCCTGAACTCTTACTGAGATCGCGACGATTTTGACACAATCAAAGCAAAATCATGACCGGTGCGCCCGTTCTATAACGCGGATCGTCACGGCGAGCAAAATATGACGGCGGCTGTGGTGTCATCCCGCTTTCGGAAAAACGCCTCTCGGACGATTTATCCTTTCGGGCCGCCGCGTTCCCAGATCGCATGAAAATGATGCACCGGGCCTTTACCGCGACCGATCTTGAGCGCATCGGCTCTCATGAGGGCATCGGTCAGATAGGATTTGGCCTCTCTGACCGCTTCGAGCATCGTTGCGCCTCTTGCCAGCGATGCGGCAATGGCCGAAGCAAGCGTGCAGCCTGTCCCGTGGGTGTTGTCCGTCGCGATCCGGTCTGCTGCGAGCCGCACGACATTGGTCCCATCCAGAAACAGATCGACGGCTTCCGGCCCACTTCCATGGCCCCCCTTGATAAGGACGCTTTTTGCGCCGAGCGAGAGCAGCAATTCGCCTTGCCGCAACATCATTTTCTCATCCGTGGCCGCGGCCGCGTCAAGCAGGCGCGCCGCTTCCGGGAGATTGGGCGTAATCACATCCGCGATCGGCAGCAGGTGGCTGCGCAGGGCAAATTCAGCGCCTTCGTCGAGCAAAGGATCGCCGCTGCCGGCGACCTTGACCGGATCGAGGACGATCGGCGGGCCTTTCCACCGTGTCAACGCCTCGGTCACTGTGGCGATCGCGCTCTCGGTTCCCAACATGCCGATTTTGACGGCATTGACGTCCAGATCGGTGAAAACGGCGTCGATTTGGGCGCGGATGAAGTTGGCGGGCACGGGATGTATGGCGCTGACGCCTTGCGTATTTTGCGCGGTAAGGGCCGTAATCGCTGATGCGCCATAAACGCCCAAAGCCGAAAAGGTTTTGAGGTCGGCCTGTATGCCCGCACCGCCGGAGGAGTCGGAGCCTGCAATGGTGAGTGCGATCGGAGTGTTCATGAAGATAAAATAAGCATTGATCGTTT
>CAZMAC010000446.1:0-3135 GCA_964564085.1 uncultured Hyphomicrobiaceae bacterium | reverse complement strand
GCAACCGGACATCCCAGCTTCGTGATGAGCGCCAGCTTCACCAATCAGGTGCTCGCACAGATCGAGCTGTGGAAGTATCACGACAAATATGAGAACAAGGTCTACACCTTGCCGAAACATCTCGATGAGAAGGTCGCCAGCCTCCACCTCGACAAGTTAGGCGTAAAGCTCACTGAGCTGACCGATGATCAGGCTAACTATCTCGGCGTCGATCATACGGGCCCGTTCAAATCGGACCACTACCGTTATTAGGCGAAACGCAAGGCCCGGTCGCCAGCCGGGCCTGCGACCTTTCGGAAATTGCGTATATTCAGCGAAATTCCCTTTGGATACTGGTGCAACCATTAGGTTCAAAGGCTGATTAAGGATAAAGTAACGGGCGATTCGTTCATTTAGGGACGGAGCGGCGACCGTGCCGCAGCTCCACATTTTCGGAGACGCCCATGCAGGTCCAAGCCTTTTTGGCAAAACACCAGATCGACCGATTTTTGATCAGCGCTGGCGCATTCGCGCTGGCGCTTGACTGGCCTGCGATCGCGAATGCCTCTCCTATTCTTGGTTCAGTGCAAGACGGGGCCGTCATCAGCGAGATGCTGGTTCTTGCCATTGCTTGCGGCGCCATTCTCGCAGCTCTTGGCGCGGCAATCATCTGTCAACGCGCGCTCGCAAGGGCCCGGCGCACAGAGGCCCGTTCGGAAGAAGCCGTCAAAACGCTGCGCCAGGAATTGGACGTCGCTCAATCGATCGTTCTGGCAGAGCCTCAAGTTCTCATCGCCTTCGAGGCCGAAAATATGCCGCGCCTCGTCAACCATCTGCTGGATGCAAAATTCGGCGTGCCGCTTAAGCTGCGCAATCTCATGCGCTTTGCGTCCTGGCTGGAACGTGACGCCGCGCTGACGCTCGAAAAATGCCTCCAGGCGCTGAAAGCCGAAGGCCAACCTTTCGAAATCACACTGAAAACCCTGTCCGGCCCGCATATCGAAGCCGAAGGCCGCCCCTCTGGCAGCGGCTATTATCTGAAGCTGCGCGATCTGGCCGGGCGGCGGATCGAGATGGCCAATCTTCTGCGTCAGCAACGCGCGACAAATGAAGAGCTGGCAACGCAAAAAGCGCTTCTGGATGCGCTGCCGATGCCGGTCTGGTTCCGCGACCCGCATGGCCGGCTCACCTGGGTGAACCGCGCCTATGTTTCCGCTGTCGACGCAGCCCGCGCGGATGATGTCGTTGAGGATCAGCGTGAGCTGCTTGAGATGCGTCAGCGGCGCGCGGCGGAGGCGGCGCTGGCCAGCGGCGACATCTTCCGCAAACGATTACAGACGGTTGTCGGCGGCGAGCGCCGCAGCTTCGATACGATCGTCATCCCCGTGGGCCGGGCAAGCGCGGGGGCGGTGATCGATGTCGCACCGCTTGAGACGGTTCAGGACAAACTCTCCCGGCAAATGGCGGCGCATGAGCGCACCCTCGACAAAGTCTCCATGGCCGTTGCGATTTTTGCCGCTGACCAGCGGCTGACCTTTTACAATCAGGCCTTCCGCGATGTCTGGAAACTCGATATCGCCTGGCTGGAAGGCAAGCCGCCGCTTGGCGAATTTCTGGATCACCTGCGCCAGAACCGCCAGCTTCCCGAACAGCCCGATTACCGGACCTGGCGCGATCATCAACTGAAAGCCGTGGAGGAGACCGAAACCATCGAGGATTGGTGGCACCTGCCTGACGGGCGCACCATCCATCTGCTGGCCGACCGGCGTCCCGATGGCGGCGTGACCTATCTGTTTGACGATGTGACCGAACGCCTTGCTCTGGAAAGCCGCTATAATTCGCTCATCAAGGTCCAGCGCGAAACGCTGGAAAATCTGCGCGAAGGCGTTGCGCTGTTCGGCTCTGACGGCCGTTTGAAGCTTTTCAATGCATCTTTCCTGAAAATGTGGTCGCTCGACGCCACCTTTCTGAATGAAGGGCCGCATATTGACGAGGTGCGCGCGCGTTGCAAAGACCTGCTGGATGACGCCGAGCCCTGGGCAACCGCAATCCGGGCCGTGACAGGCGTTGTGGAGGAACGGGATAGTTTCGATGGTGTCGTCACGCGTCCCGACGATATGACCATCGCCTATGCTGGTGTGCCCCTGCCCGATGGCAGCACCGTTCTCACCTATATCGATATTTCGGACAGCAAACGCGCCGAGACCGCGCTTATCGAGCGCAACGAAGCGCTGGAGGCGGCCGACAAGCTGAAAAACACCTTCCTCAGCCACGTTTCTTACGAGCTGCGGACACCGCTCACCAACATCATCGGCTTTTCCGATATGCTCGCCCAGCCGCCGATCGGCCCGCTGGAAGGCAAGCAGAGCGAATATCTGGAAGACATCCAGACATCCAGCTCCAAGCTTCTTGCGATCATCAACGATATTCTAGACCTGACCACCATCGATGCGGGCGGGCTTGAATTGAAACTTGCCCCGGTTTCAGTTCGCGAGATCCTGGAAGCGGCCGAGCTCGGCGTCCGGGAACGGCTGACACGTTCCAACATTGCGCTTGAGGTCCAGGTGGCGCCGGATATCGACCTCGTCGTCGCCGACCGCCAGCGGCTCACCCAGGTGCTGTTTCATTTGCTCTCCAACGCCATCGGCTTTTCCTCGGAGGACGCAATGATTACCCTGTCCTGCCGCAAGGAACAGAACATGGTGGCTTTTGCCGTGCAGGATTCCGGCGTCGGTATCCCCGAGGAATATCAGGCAAGCGTGTTCGGCCGCTTCGAGAGCCGCTCGCAGGGGTCCAAACATCGCGGCGCCGGACTTGGGCTTGCCATCGTCAAAAGCATCGTCGAGCTGCATGGCGGCCAGATCACGCTGCGTTCATCGCCCGGTGTCGGCACAACCGTGACCGTGCTGATTCCGCAAGGCGCAAAAAGAAAGCCGGTGATCAACGTCAAAACGCAGGACGGCCTGGTTTTGCGGAAAAAAGAGACGCAGGACGCAGCCAGTGACGATATGGATCCCGATCACTATCCGCCGCAGGTGTTTGGTTAGAGCATTTTCAAGCGAAGCATGGCCCCGTGAAGCCTGTCCCCGCGCAGGCGGGGAACGGGGCTGGATACCGGTTCGCGTGAAGAAAATGCGCCAAAACAACAAATTAGAG
>CAZMAC010000445.1:0-3141 GCA_964564085.1 uncultured Hyphomicrobiaceae bacterium | reverse complement strand
TCAAATGTCATGTCAATTTGATCCATCAGCAAAAAACGACGTGGTTCGAAGCGTTAGATTCGAACCACTAGCAAGCGGATAGAAACAGAATTTGAACGATGAGCGAGTCTCGGATCATCAATTTCGGCTGCCGTCTCAATGCCTATGAAAGCGAGGCAATGGCGGAGCGTGCGCGCGTGGCCGGGCTCGAAGACACAATCATTGTCAATAGCTGCGCCGTCACCGCCGAGGCCGTGCGTCAGACTCGCCAGGCGATCCGCAAAGCTCGCCGTGAGAATCCGCAAGCGCGTATTGTCGTGACAGGGTGCGCCGCCCAGACCGATCCGCAAGGCTTCGCCGCAATGGGCGAGGTCGACCACATCATCGGCAATGACGAAAAAATGCGCCTGGCGACCTTTACCGCTCTGGCGGCGGATCAGAGCGAGCGGGTCGTCGTGAACGATATCATGTCCGTTCGCGAGACCGCGTCTCATATGGTGACAAGCTTCGGGACGCGTGCCCGCGCCTATGTACAAATCCAGAATGGCTGCGATCATCGGTGCACCTTTTGTATTATCCCCTACGGCCGCGGAAATTCGCGCTCGGTCCCGGCCGGGGCCGTCGTCGATCAGATCCGCACGCTTGCCGAGCGCGGCTATCGCGAGATCGTGCTGACGGGCGTGGACATCACCGCTTATGGCTACGATCTGCCGGGTGAAATGACGCTTGGCCGTCTGGTCCGCAAGATTTTGCACCTTGTGCCGGAGCTTGCCCGCCTGCGCCTGTCCTCAATCGATACGATCGAAGCCGATGAGCCGCTCATGCGCGCATTGGCGGAGGAGGAGCGTTTGATGCCGCATCTGCACCTCTCGCTGCAAGCCGGAGACGATATGATCTTGAAGCGCATGAAGCGCCGCCATTTGCGCGCACACGCCGTCGCCTTTTGCGCCGAAGCCCGCCGCTTGCGTCCGGATATTGTTTTCGGCGCGGATATTATTGCGGGATTTCCAACGGAAACCGAGGAAATGTTCGCCGGGTCGATGTCGCTTGTTGAAGATTGCGGGCTGACCTATCTGCATGTCTTTCCCTTCTCGCCGCGTCCCGGTACGCCGGCGGCGCGCATGCCGCAGCTTGATCGCCGCGAGGTAAAGCAGCGCGCCGAACGTCTTCGCCATGCCGGAAAGGCGGCCCTTGCACGCTATCTCAATTCATGCCGTGGGCGGTGCATCGAGATCCTGACGGAGAAAGACAATATCGGCCGCACCCCGCATTTCGCCGAATTGGAGCTGGCCGAGCCGGTTGCCACGGGGCGGCTGCTTCATGCAACCGTGACCGGCCATAATGCAGAGCGTTTGACGGGGACAATGGCGGCGTGAGCGAAACCGAGCCGAAAAAGACCGGCATGTTCGGCCGTCTGTTCAGACGGGACGATGCGAGCACTGAAAGCGGCCAGCAGAATCGGTCTGCGCTCGACCAGCCAGTCAGCGAAGAAGAGCTTAAGCAAGAGGCTTCAGCCCCTTCGCCGTCGCCGCCAGGCAATACCGGCTGGTTTCAGCGTCTGCGTCAAGGTTTGGCAAAAACGTCAAATCAGCTCAGTCAGGGCATTGCCGACGTCTTTACCAAGCGCAAGCTGGACGAGGCTGCTCTCGGCGAGCTGGAAGATCTGCTGATTCAAGCGGATCTCGGCGTCGATACGGCGATGCGCATCACGGATCGTTTGTCGGAGGGACGCTACGACAAAGAGATCAGCCCGGAAATGATCCGCGCAATCTTAGCCCAAGAGGTCGAAACCGCGCTTCAGCCGGTGGCGAAACCGCTCGAAATCGGCGATACGCATAAGCCGCATGTCATATTGGTCGTCGGCGTCAATGGCACCGGCAAAACCACAACGATCGGCAAGCTGGCGCAGCAATTCACCGCTGAAGGGCGGACGGTGATGCTGGCGGCAGGCGATACGTTCCGGGCTGCCGCGATCGAACAGCTTAAAATCTGGGGCGAACGCACGGGATCGCCGGTCATCGCGCGAGAAACCGGCGCCGATGCGGCCGGTCTGGCTTTCGACGCGCTGAGACAAGCCCGCGAAGATGGGCACGATATTTTGATTGTCGACACAGCCGGACGCCTGCAGAATAAAGCCAATCTGATGGCGGAGCTTGAGAAAATCGTCCGCGTTATCAAGAAATTCGATGAGACGGGCCCGCACACAGTGCTGTTGACACTTGATGCAACGACCGGGCAAAACGCCCTTAATCAAGTCGAAATTTTTCGGAAGACTGCCGGCGTTACTGGTCTCATCATGACGAAGCTTGACGGCACCGCGCGGGGGGGAATTCTCGTTGCAATCGCGGACAAGCACAAGCTGCCGGTTCACGCGATCGGTGTCGGAGAAGGCGCCGATGACCTTCAGCCATTCGAACCGCGCGACTTTGCAAGGGCAATAGCAGGATTGTAAATATCGTGAAACGTGAAAGCGTACTGATACGGGACTTGCCGACGTCGACAAAGCTGATCATTAAGCTTTTTCTTGAGTTCATGCCGCTCGGCTTGTTCTTTTTGGTCACAACGCAATATACGTTTCAAATCGGAACTGAAGTTCTTGTCGTCGCAACTGCCGTGTCGCTGATTGCGACGTGGTTTTTGTTTCACCAAATCGCTCTGATGGCGATCATAACGGCGGTGACAAGCATAGCCGCAGGCGGCCTCACGCTGATTTTGGACGACAATGATTATGTGAAAATGAAACCCACCATCGTGGGCGGGATATTTGCCGTCATATTGGCGGCCGCTCTCATAACGCGCCTGCCCCTTTTCAAGACGCTATTGGGGCAGAATATTGCGCTGACAGATCAAGGTTGGCGCGTGGTCACCTGGCTGTGGTTTGCCTATTTCGTCTTTATATCCGGATTGAACGAATATATCTGGCGAACGCAATCTGAACATTTCTGGGTGACCTTCAAGGCTTTCGGTCTTATGCCGCTTACAGTCATCTATGCCTTGCCGCAGATTTTCCTGCTTAAGAGATATAGTACCGCGCATAAAGACGCTTCACGCGACGCCGACGCAAAAAAGCGATCTCAAGAGGGCTTGAAGCCCAAAACAGAGAACGCTGCTGAAACGACCATAACCTCGTAAGACCAGACGGCCGGAGACTGCTATGCCATT
>CAZMAC010000444.1:0-3142 GCA_964564085.1 uncultured Hyphomicrobiaceae bacterium | reverse complement strand
AAGCCATTCTTCCCGAAATTCGCCGTCCAGGTCGATATAGCGGATCAGCACGGAGGCCGGGCGTTCGACATCGGCGTAGATATCGGGGATCGACAGGCATCCCTCTTCATAGACGCCCATCGCCTCGCTTCGCTCCAGAATTTCCGGGTTAATCATCGTCTTGGTGTCTATAGCCTCCTCCTCGTCACGCGACGGATTCATCACGAAAAGCCGGAGGGACAAGCCGACTTGCGGGGCCGCCAGCCCAAGCCCGCTGACATCCGCCATTGTTTCCTCCATGTCGCGAGCAAGGCGGCGCAGATCGTCATCGACACGCTCAACCGTTTTGGCGGTCTTTCTGAGGATCGGATCGGGGTAAAAAATGATCGGAAGCTTGGCCATAATGTTCAGATAATCCGAATGCGCGCGCCGGTCAATATTGCCATGTGCGGTTGATTGTTCGCCTTTCGTTCGATAGAGAATCGTTTTAGCGTCGGCGGGCGTTTTTGAAGGAGTGACCCATGACGCCATTTCAAGCCTGGCAGATTGAAGGCGTGTCGATCGATCCGCTCATTGTGTTCGCCGTTATTACGGGGCTGGCGCTGCTTTTGCTGCTGACGCTTGTCATTCTGGTTTGGCGGGGCAGTGTCCGGCGCGCGGCGGCTGAGGCGCAACGGCAAGCCGATAACCGTCTTCTTGAAATGGAGATGGCAGCGCTGAAAGGCCAGCTCCACGGCATCGCCGAGCTTTCGGGGACAAATCAGTCGGAAATGAGCCGCGCCATTCACGAGCGGCTTGACCGCGTCAGCCATTCGCTCGGGAACAATCTGGAGGAAACCGCCCGCCGGACCTCGGAGCATCTGGCCCGGCTGAATGAGCGGCTCGCCGTCATCGATACGGCCCAGCGCAATATCACCGAGCTGTCCACCCGCGTCGTCTCGCTTCAGGACATTCTCGCCAATAAGCAGCAGCGTGGCGCGTTTGGGCAGCTGCGCATGGAAACGATTATACAGGACGCGCTGCCGAAAGAGTCCTATAGCTTTCAGGCGACGCTATCCAATGGCAAACGCCCGGATTGCCTGATCCATCTGCCGGGATCGAATGCCGGGGTGGTGATCGATGCAAAGTTTCCTTTGGAAGCCTTCGAAGCTTTGCGCACGGCCCATGAGGATACGGCGCGTAAGGACGCAGAGAAGCGTGTGCGCATCGATGTCGGCCGCCACATCGAAGATATTGCGGCAAAATACGCGCTGCCCGGCGAGACGCAGGACTCCATGCTGATGTTCGTGCCGTCGGAGTCGATCTATGCCGATCTGCATGAGCGCTTTTCCGATCTTCTGCAAAAAGCCCATCGCGCGCGCGTATTCATTGTCTCGCCGAACATGCTGATGCTCGCCGTGCAGACCATGCAGGCCATCATGAAAGATGTGCGCATGCGAGAGCAGGCGAGCGTCATTCAAAGCGAGGTCGGATTGCTACTCGTCGACGTCAAACGGCTGAAAGACCGCGTGCTGGACCTGCAACGCCATTTCGGCCTGCTCGGCGGGGATATCGAGAAAATCCTGACGTCAACGGATAAAATCGCCAGCCGCGGCGGGAAGATCGAGAGTCTGGATTTTGAACCGGTGCAGAAGGAGGCGGGAGAGCAAAATGGCAGCACTAAGTTATCCGTTAATGCAAGATAAAACTCATAGCTTTCTTTTCTAGGCTCAGACTGTAGCTTGTTGAAGAGTAAGGTTTCCAGATCTTGACAAGTTTGACGGTCGGTCGCGGGTATTCACTGCACCGTTATTGAATAGCTCAACTTCTTTGCCCAAAGCATCCCACCCAACACGGCTCTGCCTTGCAAATAATTCTAAAAATGGACCGCGTGCCAAACGTTCAATCCGCCCGTATATCTCATCCGGCTTACGGCTGTGCTCCCTGCGCGGCGAGACTAGTAGTCGGCGAACATCTTTGGCCATTCTTGGCGGCTTCCCCCGGGTGGCCAGCAAGCATTGTTCCGCATTAGCGCGCGTCCAGTAGCCGAGGCCGGTAAAAAAATCGCTTTCTTTGAGAGCCTCGGGATTTGCTTTCTTGTTAGTTTTCACCCAATGAAAGGCCACGGTCTTATATTTAAAGTCCCAGGCACGAATCAGGTCAAAAGCTTTTGGTAGAAGCGGATCGGTAGCCCACAGGAACAGCACACAGTTCTTGGCGGCAAGACTTGCTATGTTCATCGACGCAATCTGTTCGTAGTCCATGCAATCATAATGCGCGACTGCGTTTCGTCCTGTTCCTTTTTCACTATAGTTTTTGAAATACCAAGGTGGATCAGCGTATATCACACCATAGGTTTTAGGCGATTTCGAGTAACTCATGTAAGCGGTCCCGGAAATATCCGTTTACTTCCTCAATTGCATCGGCGATAGGGAATTGAAAATGCTCGTCTAATTCCTCTCGGACAAGAGAATAAGGCTTCGGGATGGATCGAACACCATAGTAAAAAATGATTTTAGCTTCAGCAGTCTCGACGGCGTGACCTCGTGCTTTCCCATAACTTTTTAAAAGCATGTGCGTACACAGAAGGTCACGCATTACGGATCGGATCTTACCGGAATCAAAATTACCATTGCCCCTCTTGACTTCGTAAGCACTTAATTCGCCGCTCACCTCGTCGAACACCATTAGGTCGATCTGAAGTTTCCGTTTGCTCTGGCCGTAGGGAAGCTCTGAAACGAGGCAGTCGGTATGGCTGCTCGTACTGAAAGTATGTTCTGCTGCGGGTGAAACATTGAAATTATCGTCAGTCCAAACGGATAGACGGTTGTTTTGCCTCAACCGTTCATACAATGCGCGTTCTATTATCTTGCCGTGACGCTTATAAGCTGAGCTAACTATGCTTGTGGCTCTAGCGTATTTTCGACCAGCTATTGGATCGTCACGGAAATCAACTTTTGAAAGAGCTACTATCGTATTATCTACAAGCGGTTTGACTGTCCCCAAACACGACATCTTGAGTCCCTCGAAAACGGATTACTAAAGCAATCAAAAGATCAAAGTAGCTTCACGGGGTTACGGTAAACTATAGCATTTGAAAATCCAAGTTAGGCACTACGCGCATCCAGTCCAAACCCCTGCCTCACCAACCACAGCAAACCGGGCATAAAGCTCTTCAGCAAAC
>CAZMAC010000443.1:0-3154 GCA_964564085.1 uncultured Hyphomicrobiaceae bacterium | reverse complement strand
CACCGATGGGAGCCCGGCACACCCGGTTAGAAGCAGAACCGAAAGAAGAAAGCCATAATTGTGGTAATGCCGAAATATTTCCATAACATACCTGTTATTCTGTTGACTCCTAATTCCACAAGATGGCTTTGCTATGGCCGGTTTTACGATTGCGCGGACTGAATATTAGATTTCTACTTCAAACGGACTTAAGCTAAAAAGATTGGCGAGTCCGTTTCGTCAGAAGGTGTGTTTTTCGTGAAAGACTCCGATTCCGAACAAAAATCTCTTCCGGCCTCAGATAAGAAGCTTCGCGACGGCCGGAAAAAAGGGCAGGTGCCAAGTAGCCGCGATTTGATCTCAGGCATGGCTTTGCTGGGTATGATCGTGTATCTGCTGATGACCTGGAAGATTTTGAGGGACCACATAATCGAGCTTCTCGATCTTGTGGCTCAGGCTCCCGCGAAAGCCTACGATACGGCATGGCGAGAGGCGATCGACGCCACCTCGCAGGTAATCTGGCTGGCGATCGTTCCTGTCGTTGCTGTCGTCGTTCTCACAAGCATCATTGCCGGGATGATCGGTACGCTCGGGCCGGTTTTTTCCTTCGAAACGATCAAGCCTAAATTTGACCACATCAACCCCGCTCAAGGTCTGAAGCGCCTGTTTTCGATGCGGAACGCCGTTGAGTTTCTGAAAAGCGGTATCAAAGTGCTGGTGCTCGGCAGCGTCCTCTTTGTGGTTCTGCGAATATGGCTTCAATCGCTGTTTCATGCGCCGAATTGCGGTGAGAATTGCATCGTTCCATTACTGCTCACCGCTTTGACGCCGATCGTCGCCGTCGCGGCGCTGGCATTCATTCTGATCGGCATACTCGATACAGGGCTTCAGCGCTGGCTTTTCCTGCGCGATATGCGCATGACCAAAACCGAACACAAACGGGAGCGGAAAGATATTGAAGGCGATCCTCTCATTCTGGGAGAGCGCAAGCGGGAAAGAACGCGTCAAAGCACGATGCCGTCGCGGCTTGGTCTTTCGCAAGCGAACCTCATCGTGACAGGCGATGGATGTGTTGCGGGCCTACGCTATGTGCCGAAAGAGGTGGCTATTCCGGTTGTCGTGCTCAAATCGCGCGCTGATCCGGACCCGGCAATGCATGACAGGATTACCGAACAGAACCTTCCGATGATCCAGGATGACGAGCTTGCCCGCGTGCTTGTCGAGGAGCATAAGCTTGGTGAATTTGTCCGGCAGGAACATTTTCCCAAAATCGCGCAGGTCCTGATACAGGCAAAACTTGTTTAGGGCCGCTGAAGGAGTCGGCAACGCAGGTTTTGCGGGGCTGAAACCTTGCGTTTTGTTATTGGCCTGATGTATATGTCTGGTTTGTCGGGCTGCCGGGTTGATTTTCCGGATTTACGGCGCCGCCCCTCACTTCACCTCTATTATTGATATAGCGACGCGCGGCGCTGGCTGCGGGGGCTGCCGGTGCGGGGCCGAGCGGACGTCCATGAAGCAGATCGCCCTTGCGCTCCGCCATCCGTTGAAGATTGTAATTATTTGCACAGCCCGGCGGCAGGCGTGAAAGGCCAAGGTTGGCAGAATAGGAATTGTTTTCGGTGAGGCAGGCCTCCGGCACCAACACGCGTTTTACCTTACCGTTTTCCGAAACGACATCAATATAGGTATAATCCGAAGAGTAGGCAGGTGGCGGTTCCGTCAAGGCAACATCAAGCTCTTCGCGGCATCCGGCCAGCAGTGTCGCCGCCAGAATAGCGGCAGATTGGATAATAAAACGATGCATTGGAAGTGCCCCTTCAAAAACTATTTGAGAATAAAGCCGGAAGTCTGTGCCGTCTCGGCATCCGTCAGCCTGGCCCCTTTGTCAGTCGGGTCCGACGTGATTTTGGCCTGCCATGGTTGGTCGGGTGTTTGACGGTCAAGGGGCGTCGCCACGCGCCGGTCGCTGACGGGCTCCACAAGATATGGCGTGATGAGAATGACCAGCTCGGTTTCGTTACGATAATAGCGTTCGGATTTGAACAGGGCGCCGAGCACCGGGACATCGCCGAGGACCGGAAATTTATCAATATTGCGGGAGACTTCTCTTTGAAACAGCCCCGCGATCGCAAAGGTCTGCCCGCTCGCAACTTCGACCACCGTTTCCGCCCTGCTAACCCTGAAGCTTGGCAGGTTGAAACCCTGAACTGCAAAGGTGTCGACCGAGCTGATGGAGCTAACCTCGGGTCTAACTCTGAGACCGATCCGGTTTCTTTTCACCAGCGTTGGCGTAAAATCGAGCGAAACACCAAACGGCTTATATTGCACCGTAATGGCCTCAGCATTTGCACCTGTCGGAACAGGGATCGGCACCTCGCCGCCTGCCAGGAAGCTGGCAGTCTCACCGGTCACCGCGGTTAGGTTGGGCTCCGCGAGTATTGTCAGAGCGCCGTTTTCCTGAAGCGCTTCAACCAAAGCGCCAATATCGAAATTGCCAGCGCTCGCATCGATTCCGAGATTGGGATTTTCGGTTGCTCCGGTTCTTTCGATACCAAGGGAAAAAGAACCGGCATTCACCGCAAAATTCCAGTCGATCCCGAACGATTTCAGATCATTGCGAGCTATTTCCGCAAAGCGAACGCGGATATTGATCTGGTTGGAGCCTTCCAGTGTGGTGTTGTTGATCGGTGGTTGGTCACGCGGGGCATAGGTTTCGGCAACTTCGGCAACACTTAGCGCCTCATCGACATCGCGGACCCGGCCACGAACGGCAGGGCGTTTGCCGAACATCGTGATATCGACAGGCGCGGATGGCGCCAGCTCTTGCCGGGCCTGGTTGGGCGTTGTTGTATCGCGCACGATGCGCAACAGAACCGAGGCCGTCAGCTGTTGCTCTGCGGTCGTTTCCCCTTCTTTTGTTTCGGGTTTGGCTGTAATTGCGAGGAGGTTTGTGAGGCCGATTTGCTTTCCATAAATGTAGACAAGGTCGGGAGAGACAACACGCAGATCCGCAATACCGGCATCAGCAATAAAGACCGACTCCGCGGGCTCATCGAGCCTCAACAGCCTGCCTTGACCCTCAGGTATGGTGATGACGGTGCCCGCCGTTTGATAGCCGAAAGATCCCTCCGGCAGATAGCCGGGACGTCTTTGGCCACTGCCGACCGACTCTTCG
>CAZMAC010000442.1:0-3160 GCA_964564085.1 uncultured Hyphomicrobiaceae bacterium | reverse complement strand
CGGTCGAACTTTCGGGCGGCTCTGCCCGTAAGAGCTGTCTGTAAATCTTGATTGCCTGTTGCAGCCCCTTGCTGTTCCACTCGTCTTTGGACTGAAGAACAAGGGCATCGGCGGCACTTTCCCGATACACCCTTTCTCTTTCTTCATCTTCTGTGACAAGCTCGGACGCCGCCAACAAATGCTGGATCGCCTCGGAATATTTCGACTGAAGAAGATCGATCCGTCCGAGCAGTGCCTCCGATGCAGCGAGGCGCAGCGAGCCCAGCCTTTCGCTTTCGGCTTGCTCCGCGCTGTAAAAGAGCCGCCCGTCCTTTGCCGAAGTCACCAGCTCGCTTGCCTGCGCATATTGGCCGCTTTCGACCTTTGCAAGACCGTCCGGCCAAATCTCGGTTTCAGCCTCATTCAATATTCGCAGCTTGAATTGCTCTACCACAGCGCGGTGAAGCGTTAATTTTTCGGAGAGTTTTTCGACGAATTCTTCCGGTTCTGTCTCCGGCTGGCTGACGATACCAAAGATGTAATCCAGAGCGCCGCGCTTTATGCCGAATAGGCTCGTAAGCTGATCCGCCGTCTTCTGCTCATCCGGACTAAACTCTGTTTTTCTCTGATTGATCGCGCTTTTAAGTTGGAGCAATTCGCGCTCGGAAAAACATCTCTGAACAAGGTGCGCCACGGTCGCTGTTTCTGTGAGGCCGGGATCGCTGCAACCTGTCGCCTCCTGCTGAGCAAAGGCAGGAGCGGAGGCATAAAGGCAGATTGCGAGACCGAGCATGCCGGCCAGTTTGAACAGCGCCAAAAACCGGCACGGTTTCGCGATCCGGCAAGCGCCGTCTCGTGATTTTCGTGACATGCGAGCCACCTCGCAACTTTTAGAGACCAAGTTGCAACCCCAACGTTATGAATCACGACGATTTTGGATCAGATCAATACAAAATCATGGGCGGCGGCGCCAATCAATAGCTTGGAGCGGAAAGAGGCGTGATCCCTATTGAAGGTAAGACAGCAATGAGAGCCAGCCCCCTCCGCATGGGGCTCTTGTTCTGTCCCCGGCTTCAGGAAATTTTTGTAGGCGCAAACCTAGAGCAAAGCGCGTCCAATCGGACGCGGACAGTTGCTCTAACCCTATAAAATAGATCAACTTTTCAACCTTCAAATGATTCCATTTGAAGGTTGAAAAGTTGATCTATATTTGCTCTGATTGCGATTTACGGTTGATTGGAGACCGTGACGGGGCGCGATTGATCGACCGGCACCAGCCAGATTTCCGCCCGACGGTTTTTCAGCCGCCCTGCCTCGGTGTCGTTACAAGCAGCAGGAAACAATTCCGCGAAAGACTCTGTCTGGATTTCCTGAAAACTCGGATCGTCCTTCGGAGCAAGATTAATGAGAGCGTCTCGAACACGCTCCGCGCGTTTCATGGCAAGGTCACGATTATAATAAAAAGGACCGCCTGAATCGGAATAGCCGGCGACAATAATCTTTTCTTTTGTTAAATCCCTGGTCTTCAAAAAGGAAACGATGTCGGGAAGCTGTCCGATCGACTCACTGTCCAATTCCGTCGAATAGCCGGCAAATCGCAGCGTCGCCGATAGTCTTTTTCCCGGACCGAGGATCCTCATTAAGCGGCGCATCAAATCAAGATCGAAATCTTCTGTCGGTGCACTGAGCGAGGCAAAGATCCGGTCACGAAAATGATCGAACGGTTCTGAGACAATTTCGCGATTCGTAAAACCGGCTTTTCGCAAGGCATCGAAAGCAGCCGGCGATTTTGAATATTCGAGGAAAGCCTTCACACGTTTTTTTTCAGGTTTTATCGTATAAAAATGAAGCTTGCGCGCGAGCGGAAATTCACCGCTTTTAATTCTCAATTGAGAAGGTGTATGAGCGAGCCCGCAAACGTCTTTTATGACCAGCGGCCTTGCCGGTTCGAGCTCGGCCAGGCTGACGAAACCTATGCCAGCAGGGTCCTGAGCGACAGCTTCGGCTAACTCCGCTTCCGACTTTGATGTGTCAACAGAAGGTGCCAAGGACCTGCGGAACGGTTTCAGCGCAATGGACGAAAAGGTCTGAAAAGCACCAGATTGTTCGCTAGTTGCGTAGACATTGATTTTTGAAGAAGGCAGCTTAAACTCTGACCAATCTCGAATTTCACCGGAAAAAATACGGGAAATATTGTCAACTGACATCAAGTCCAGAGTATTTTTCGATGAAATAATAATAACGATGCTGTCAAATCCAACAGCGTGCTCGTAGCCCGGCTGGTTTATCTGTGGAAACCCAGCATTTGTGAGCAAACCAATCTCTTCATCGCTAATCGGACGATCGGCGATCCCTATATCAGCTTCGCCCGCGGCCAAAGCCGAAAAAGCTGTCTCCGATCCGCCTTTTTGCACCGCGATGGTCGTGACACTAGTGCCGTCCTTGCCGCGAATTTCAAAGACGGTGTTATCGGCGCTTTCATCCAAGGATTTGGCGCTCGCGCCCATATTTGCTGCAAACCCGCGAACCAGCTCAGGAATGAGACGTGTACTGATGGTAGTCGATGTCTTTATTCGTAAGACTTCATTATCGGAAGTTCGGGCTCCTGCGTCAGACGCCTCCGGACAATCTCCCTTGATACATGCAAATTCGTCAGCTTTTGCCGTTACGACGCCGAGAGACTTGGTTTCGACGAGATACTTTTCGCCATCAAAGCTTAAAAGCTTCCCGACGATTGTGAGACTGCCTGTTCTAAGCCTGAGCGAAATTTGTTTTGAGAAGACGGGCGATGCAAAACCAATGAAGGTCAGACAAATGGCAGCGATCAAAACGCTTTGCCGAGTCTGCCGCCGCAACAATCTTACTCCTTAATTCGCTGAAATTGGAAGATGCTCGTACCATAGGGGCGAGGCATGGGATTTTACAGCAATTTTTAATAAAAATGCGCAAATTTTCCGGCCATAGCTGCGGACCAAATTTGCAGGAAACTGCATATATGTTGAGAGTCAGGTCAGCCTTTTACGCTGATCCGGATCAGACCAAGGCGCCGTATCGGCCAGATCAGGCTGCAGCCGTTGCTCTCGTTGACAAATGGTCCGCAATCGCCTCATTCGCTGCCTCAGCCCTTTGGCCTAGGGGCCCGCCGGCATGCGCAATGACGGAAGCCCCGCCCCAAACCGGC
>CAZMAC010000441.1:0-3194 GCA_964564085.1 uncultured Hyphomicrobiaceae bacterium | reverse complement strand
TTAAATAAGACGATATCCCGTAAAAATCAGCTTGAAGAATTGCATCATGCCAAATTTAGTTTTTCAAAGCAATGAGCCTATGCTGATACGCATCATTCTTCAAATAGCCATTTAGTAAGCGATTGAATTTCTTGGCACTATTTTTTTAGATGATCTCCCAAGTAACGGGCTCAATGAAGACGTTACGATTCGCCCGATTGGCCTCACTTGCGCCTTCGAAAATTAGATCATGAAAATCATGTCGCTCGACGACCTCGCAAACAATTTCCTCCTCTATTCGCAGATAGAGCTCGATCAAATTCCGCCCCGTAATCGAGACGCGGTGCCCGGCATAGGTGAGGATGATGCCGATATCCGGATTGTATTCGGTCTCAAGCAGATGCGTGTAGAGCAGCGACTTCATTGCGCCATTGGCGAAACGGAAGCCCATCCGATTGCCGAAGCGGGCATCCTTTAGCTCCGTATAGGCCGCTTTGCTTTCCGTCCGCCGAGCGTCGCGGCGGAGCAGCTCAGTCTCCGAGTTCTGCTCCATGATCGCGCACCCTGCCTTTATGTTCCAGGGCCGCCAGCTCTTTGGCCTCCCAAATCAGCTCTTTGTCAAACGTCAGTTCCCGCCCGCGCTCTTTCGCCAGACGCGCGATCGAATTGCTGAAGTCCATTCGTTTGCCCAGATCATCGCCTTCAGAAAGGACAGAAGCAGCATATAACGCGCTTCGTTTCAGCCCCGCAGCGCAGCGCCTTCATAGGGCGGCTTATGCCAGCATCGCGGCGAGAAGGTGAAGACCTCGCAGCCATCCTCCGTCACGCCGATGCTATGCTCGAATTGCGCCGAAAGCGACCGGTCACGCGTGACGGCGGTCCAGCCATCGGACAGCATTTTCACATGCGGCTTGCCGAGATTGATCATCGGCTCGACGGTAAACAGCATGCCGGGCTCCAAGACCGGGCCTTCGCCAGGGTCGCCATAATGGAGAATATTCGGGCGGTCGTGGAAAACCAGACCGAGCCCATGGCCGCAAAAATCGCGGACGACGCTGCACCGTTCGGCCTCGGCATAGGTCTGGATCGCATCACCGATATGGCCGACCGTATTGCCCGGCTTGATAACGGAAATCCCCCGCATGAGGGATTCGTAAGTCACATTGATCAGCCGTTCGGCTTTGCGTGAAATCGGACCAACAGGATACATCCGGCTGGAATCGCCATGCCAGCCATCGACAATGACCGTAATGTCGATATTGACGATATCGCCTTCGCGCAAAGGCCGGGGCCCTGGAATTCCGTGGCAGACGACGTGGTTGATCGATGTGCAGAGGAACTTCGTGTAGCCGCGATAGTTCAGCGTTGCGGGCAGCGCGTCACGCGAAAGAATGAAATCGAGCGCAATATCATCGAGCTGCTCTGTCGACACGCCCGGCTGCACATATTCGGTGATCATGTCGAGCGCCTCGGCGGCAAGCTGTCCGGCGCGGCGCATGCCCTGGAAAGCATCGGGGCCGTAAATTCTGATCTTGGCGGTCGATGGTGCGGTCGGGCGTTCGATAAATGTCATTTGGCTCTTGGTCTTTCGCGGGGCCTAGCTTAACTGGTGGCAGTTTTACGGTGTATGATACAACGAAACGCGAATGGCCCGATCTGAAATTTAACACGAAGGGTAGCAGGGACCATCTTAGCGAACTTCTAGATTATCCTGCCAGCAATTAATATAAGCTCACTTCTGCCTTCTTTAAGAGACGTTCCCGTCAACCGCATCTTGAAGGCCTTTTCCACGAAGCCTTTATAAGGCCGATCATGCTCCAAGCGCCTGCCGCACAAACCCCTACAGTAAAATCCGATATTGCCTTTGGCGAGTTTGTCGCGCTCATGGCTCTCATGATGGCGTTAACGGCGCTGTCCATCGACATTATGCTTCCCGCGCTTCCGGAAATCGGAGGCGCGCTTCAATTTACGGAAAAGAACGACCAGCAACTCATCATCACATTTTACCTGTTCGGATTTGCTGCGGGCCAACCTTTTTTCGGGCCGTTGTCAGACCGGTTCGGGCGCAAGCCGCCGCTTTATGCCGGGCTCGTTATTTTCGCCGTCGCTTCGGTTATGGCGGCCTTTGCAGTCAATGCCGAGACGATGTTCACCGCTCGCGCATTACAAGGCTTTGGAGCCGCGGCACCTCGCATTATTGCCATCGCCATTGTCCGGGACCGTTTCGCCGGACGCAGCATGGCGCGGGTAATGTCCTTCGTGATGATGATCTTCATTATCGTTCCGATCATCGCGCCGCTGATCGGTCAGGGCGTCATGCAATTTGCGCCCTGGCGCTGGATTTTTCTGGCCTTGCTCCTTGCGTCCATTGCGACGCTGCTCTGGGCATGGCGGCGGCTCCCTGAGACACACGATGAGGACAAACGTCTCCCGCTCTCACCTGCAAGGCTTTCGAATGCGCTGGGAACCATCCTGACCACGCGCCAGACGGTCGGCTACGCGGTCGGCTTCGGTTTCTTTTATGGCGTGCTCATGAGCTATATCGCCAGCGCGGAACAGATTTTTGTCGATGTCTATGAGCTTGGCGCAGCGTTCCCGCTGGTGTTCGGCGCGATTGCGTCTTTCATGGTCCTTGCATCATTAACGAATGCACGGCTTGTCGAAAGCGTCGGCATGAGACGCGTTTCGCATTTTGCGTTGCTGTCATTTCTCGGATTTTGCGGGATCATGGCGCTCGCGGGCTATCCTGAACAACCGCCGCTTTTGCTATTCTGCCTTTTTATCGTCGGCGTCTTCTTCTGCTTCGGCTTGATTGGGCCGAATTTCAACGCAATGGCAATGGAGAAGGTTGGCCATATTGCCGGCACAGCCTCTTCCTTTATCGGCTTTTATACGACCAGCGCCGGCGCTTTTTTCGGCTATCTGGTGGGCCAGTCCTTTGACGGGTCTGTGAGGCCGCTTGCGGTTGGCTTTACACTACTGGCGATTGCAGCTCTTGCCACTGTCCTGATCGCGGAGCGCGGGCGCCTTGCGCAGCCGCAAAACTATCCCTCGTAACGAACATGGTAATCGCGCTCGCAAAAAGTTGACGCCGGTCCGCTGGCGGCATAGAAATACAGGTAATCTGAATTGCGAAAGCTTTCAGTGAGGCTTGCACATGGTGGGGCGTTCGGCCCTAAGCCGGGAGGCAGGCAGCACACCATCCGCCAGCGAGG
>CAZMAC010000440.1:0-3195 GCA_964564085.1 uncultured Hyphomicrobiaceae bacterium | reverse complement strand
TGAGCAAGATTCTTCTGTGGCTGAGCCGAAAGCCGACACAGCCGAGCAGCCGGTCAAACCCCGTGAAGTTGAGCCGGAGCCAGCTGCGGCGCCCCGCGCTGCGGAATAAGTCTTTTCGCGAAATCGCCGCCAGTCAGCTCGCGATTTGCGCCAAAGCCTGACGCAGGCCTTGAGCGGCTTCGGCCTGCGGTTCATCGGCAGGCTGATCGATCCGATATTCGCCGACAATGGTTCCCGGTTTTCCGGCCATAAGCAGCGCCCGGCTTGACAGGGCGACGGCTTCTTCGGCAGCATGCGTGACAAGCAGGCAGGAAATGCGCCGGCTTGCAAGCATCCGCGTGGTGAGCGAGATCATCGCGGATGCGGTGGCCTCATCGAGTGAGGCGAAGGGTTCGTCGAGCAGCAAAAGGTCCGGGTGTGCTGCAAAGGCGCGGGCGAGCGATAATCGCCGCTGCTGACCGAGCGAGAGCTGGCCGGGAAAGAGCCCGCCCTTATCCCCGAGGCCAACCTCCTGCAGCACACTCTGCGCTTCGCTCGCATTTGCGCCGGTCGTCAGAGTGATATTGTCGAGCGCAATGCGCCAGCGGAGTAAATTCGGTTCCTGAAAAACCAGACCGAGCCGGCCCACCCCGCGGACTTCGCCGTCAAAATCCTCAATCAAACCCGCGATCACGCGCAACAAGGTCGTCTTGCCGATGCCGGATGGTCCGAGGATTGCCAGACTCACGGCTTCCTCCAGGTCGAAACGGATATTGCGCAGGATTTCCGTCGTGCCATAAGCCATATGCCGGATTGTGACCGAAATCATGCGGTTCGCCAGCGCGCAGCGCGGCGCTCCCAGGGTCTTAGAACGAAGCTCTCGATGGCCAGCATAACCGCAATGAAGGAGAGCGCATAGGCGAGCACCATGCCGACATCAAATAATTGAAAATAGAGGTGAATCTGAAAGCCGATGCCATTCGGGCGCCCAAGGAATTCGACAACAAGCACGATTTTCCAGATCAACGCGACACCCGCCCGTCCGGCGGCGGCCGTATGCGGCGCGAGTTGCGGCAGATGCACATGACGAAAACGGTCCCAGCCGCTCATGCGGTAGACTTTTGCCATCGCGTTCAGCTCGGGATCGAATGCGCGAGCGCCCTCCCGGATCATCGCCGCGACCATCGGAATTTTATTGATCGCGACGGCGGCAATCGCGGCGACTTCTGTCAGGCCGATCCAGAGATAGCAGAGCACGATTGTAACGAGCGCGGGCAGATTGAGAAAGACAATCAGCCAGGGATCGAGCCAGCGGTCGGCTCGGTCCGACCGTCCCATGACGAGGCCGATCCCCATCCCGATGCCCATGGCCAGGATGAACGCCGCCGCGACGCGAGCCAGTGTGGCGATGAGATGGCCCGGCAGTTCGCCGCTCGCCATTTCCTGCCAGATGAGCTGGGCAACAGTTGAAGGAAAAGGCAGGATCGAGGCGTCTTGCAGCACGAGCGCCGCCAGCCACCAGAGCAAGAGCAGTCCGGCAAGAGAAATGAGCGTGGTTGTATGCCGCTCCAGTCTACTGGCCTGCATGATAGAAAACGCCTTCCGGCAAAGTTGTCGCTTTACCGACAAGATCTCTGCCGCCAAGCTCAGCCATGACAGAGAGCAGGTGTCCGGCGGCAGTTTCGTCGATTGGCTCCGGCGACGGAATGCCCTCGCGGAAGCCGGCTTTCAGCGCTGCGAATTCTGCATCGTCTGCCGCCTTCATGAGTGGACGCAGCCGGTCCCATTCGGCGTCCTCTTTGGAAAGCATCGCCTTAGCGTCACGTGACGCGGCAGCAAATCCGTAGATCAATGCAGGCTTTTCGTGCGGCAATTCTCCTTTGAACACATAGCCGAGCAGCGGTGTGTCCGGGTCAAGTCCGAGGGCTTTGGCTGCCTCTGCGACCGAGACCAGATTGCGCATTCCGGCCGCTTTCATCTTTGCGGCGAAGTGCCAGAAATTGATCGCACCCGCCATCTCGCCTTGCAGCGCCTTCTTATAGATCAGCGGCGGTGCGCCGAAAACCGGCTCGGTTTCAGCGGCAAGATCGAAGCCATGTTCCTTTTTCGCAAAGGCCTGAAGAAGCAGCCAGCTTTTGTCGAGCGGCCCGCCAGCAACACCGATCCGGCCGCCTTTCATGTCCTTCAGCGACTTGGCTTTTGAGCCAGCCGGAACCATTAATCCGCCGACAGATTTCGAATAGGGTATGAAAACGAAATCCTTGCCCGCCGCACGTTGCCTGGCAACCCAGATCCAGTCCGTGACCATTGCATCGACGGTTCCGCCTTGAAACGCGATTTTCGCAGCCGCTTCGCCTGCCACGCCTTCAACGGAAAGCTCAAAGCCGTGTTTGGCGTCGAGCTTGTGGTGCTTGATGGTGTTCAGCTCCCAATTGACCGTGCCAAATTTCAAGACTGCGATTTTCAGCACTGGCAAAGAGGATTGGGCTGAGACGATGGTCGCCCACACGGTCAACGCGGCGGCCATAACGAGCCAGTAAAAGCCGGACCCCCAAAAGCGAAGCTTACTTTGCATGGCGTCCTCCCCTGAAACTATCAGACTAAATTATTGGCTTATTTCTTCTCCAGCAGCCGGTTCTTCACGAGCCATTTGACGCCGCGCGACCATGACTGATCGGTATTACCGCGGATCTGAGCTGTCGCGACCTGCAACATCTCGCCGGTGGCGACGTCGCGCTCATAAATGTTGACGCTAAGGATAAGCGTACTCACTTTCTGAACAGTGCCCGTTATCACCCGATCCGCATCGAGAGATTTGGCGATTGTAATCTCGCAGCCATTACAGCCGTGAATGAGGCCCGCATCGGCAATCTTCTCGGCGGCGGGCGCAGTATCGACAACCCGGTATTTGCCTGATTTGGCGAGAAGATCGCGCAACAAATCGCTGATAAGCCGCAGACGGACGGTCTCAGCTTCATCCACGCCAAGCGAGGCGCCTTCAAGACTCGTATCGACCAGCTCGAAATCTAGGACTGCTACGCTTTTCGGTGAGCCATCGGCAGCAATGGAGGCCGAAGGGCTCAGCAGCATCAGACAAAAAACAGAAATGACCCATAAAGCGGGCGCGCGTCGTTCCATCCCTTGATCCATTATTGGTTTGATTTGGTGTCATCGATTTTAGGGACAAAACTGTATCTGCGCAAAGATACTGGCTAG
>CAZMAC010000439.1:0-3198 GCA_964564085.1 uncultured Hyphomicrobiaceae bacterium | reverse complement strand
GTGCGTGGTCCGTCGACGTGCAAATTCCAGTGTAAGGCCCGGCTGACCTCGCGCTGTTATCAGGACATTGAAACGGCGCTCTCTTGCCAGATTGAGCAAATGAAAAGCCGAAGTCTCATCAATCGGTGCTTGATCAATATCCTCAACAACAAGATCTTTGCCTCCGTTGAGCGCCCAATCAAGTGCGCTCTGTAATTCAGAAGCAGCAAATGCCTTCGCGCCGGACCGTGAACGCCAGACATTTGCCAGATGTGTCTTACCGGACCCTTCCGGTCCTGCAATAACCGCTACCTGACCAGACCAATCTGGCCAGGCTTCAATCAGTTTTACGGCCTGCTCATTCGAGCCGCTGACAAAAAAATCTTCACTTCCAAATGCCGGAATGTGTGGAAGGTCAAAAACAAGCTGTGAGTACCTCACCTGTTATCCCGCTAAATTTTTAGTGTAGATTGCCGGTAACGGAGCCGGATTGTTTGCGCCGCTCGTCGAGGTCATAGTCCGCCATACGCCGTAACCAGATCAGAATATAGACGCCGGCTGAAATAATGGTCGTGAAACCCGCCGTCCAGATCATGGTCTCGATCAGGACGGCCCAGCCAAGATTCAGGCCTCCTTCTGCCAGAACGAGCAAAGCCAAACCAATTTGGACTGTCGTGTTGACCTTGCTGATCATATGAGGATGAACCGCGAGCGTACGCCCCAGCAGCCATGACAGCAGAATGCCTCCAATAATCAATATGTCACGACTAATAACCAGAATAACCAGCCATGCCGGAATATGACCAAAAAAGCCAAGCATGGCATAGACGCTCATCAGCAAAGCTTTGTCCGCAATTGGATCAAGATATGCACCCAGTTCGGTTCGCCATACAAACCGTCTGGCAAGAAAGCCATCGAGAGCATCCGTAAGTCCGGCGGCCAGGAAAACGATAAATGCGCCTAGCATCTCATTGGCGATGATCAGCCATATTATTATGGGCACCAGAAAGAGTCTGAAAACGGTAATAATATTTGGAAGATAGATCAGATACACGTCTTCCGCGCCTCATCGCGCAACAAGTACCAAGGCTCCGCCGCGCTGCTCTAGAGCCAGCCCCTGCGATCGTGCAGCCTGCGCAAACCGTTCAGATCCGCCAGGAAAATCGATGGTGAGGCTGGCTCCGCGCGCATTCAGTGATTTTATGTCGAGCCCTTGAACACCGGGAACCCTCTGCAGGCGAGCACGTATAGATTGCCAGGATTTCAATCCTGAAAATTGTGCCGTTAAGGAGAGGGTCTGAAGGTCAGCTGCTCCTTCTACAACGCCCTGGCCCGCAAGCTGCGTAACCTTCCAGCGTCCCTCGATAATTTTTAAAGATATTTCGGAAGCTATTTGTGCTGCCCCGTCAATGTCTCGATCGTAAATCCGAAATACACGCCGGAGAGCAAAACTTCCTACCGCATCTCGTCCTATGAGCTGTAGACGAAGCTGTGTCGCTTGTGGATCGATATCGGCAATGGCCAATATCAGCTTTTCGGAACGGTACTGATAAGACAGCGTATCAAACACGCTTCGTGAGTTTGCCGATAAATCGCTTACCATCGAAGCAGACAGATTTGCGGACGGTGGCGCCAATTTTATCGGTGTCATTGCGTGTTCGGTATCGAGTGCCGCAAAGGCTTGATACCAGGAATGGTCAGAGCTTTGGCGGAGAGCCCCGCCCTCTATCATAATGGGTATCAAAAGCGCTTGGGCAGCCTGCTGTTCGGTGTAGGGAAAGCCAAAACGATTTAAAATGTCACGAACGGCATTGGGTTCGAAGGAAAAATCGAGCGTCGCGAGATAGCGCGTATTTGAATTGCTTTCCTGGCGGACAGCAAAACCCTCGACCATGCGCTCTACCATTTCGTCCGGCAGAATCGGCAGCTTGGAATGCGCACTCCACCCGGTCATGCGTTTGAGCAAATTTCGCAAAGCAATCTGCTGGGCCTTGGCCAGAGCTTTTTCCTTGGCCGCGACAGCATTGTCAGCGTCAGCCGCTACGGCAACTTTCGCCACGGTATAAATTGCCGGCGTATTCGCATTCGCCTCAAGGGAAAGCGCGAGGGTTGCAAGCAATAACATCAAAATCTTGAGTCTTGCCGTCATAAAGCCCTTCATTGAGACCGCCAAATATCCGAAAACTCTGTGACTCGATCACACATACTCGTTTGACCGGAAATTAGCGCGCTTTACAAGCACCAAAAAGGGCGAATCGCCGCGCATCCGATGCAGGCGTGTATTGCATAGCAGAACCAGATGGACTCTGATTGCGAGATCGGCAACCTAAGATCGGATGTTAGGGCTTTTCGATCCTTCATCAAATACGGAAAACGCAATGGCGTCAGAAAACAAGACCGTTACTGACCGGCTAACCTACGCAAAGGCCGGTGTTGATATTGATGCCGGGAATAGTCTTGTTGAAGCAATCAAACCGCTTGCTCGCTCGACGTCCCGCCCAGGTACAACTGCTGGTTTAGGCGGTTTCGGCGCGTTGTTTGACTTAAAAGCGGCAGGTTTTCAAGATCCGATCCTTGTGGCCGCCAATGATGGTGTGGGAACAAAGGTCAAGATTGCGATCGAAGCCGGGCTGCACGAGACCATCGGCATCGATCTTGTCGCAATGTGCGTTAACGATCTTATCGTGCAGGGGGCAGAACCGCTCTTTTTTCTCGACTATTTTGCGTGTTCTAGACTTGATGTCGATGTCGCCCGGACCGTAATCGCTGGGGTCGCGGAAGGCTGCAGGCAAGCCGGAACCGCCCTGATTGGCGGAGAGACCGCGGAAATGCCCGGCCTTTATGCATCCGACGATTACGATCTGGCAGGATTTGCAGTCGGCGCAGCGGAGCGGGGAAAGCTTCTTCCGCGCCAGGATATTGGGCCGGGCGACATGATCATCGGTCTTGCCTCATCTGGTCTTCATTCAAACGGTTTTTCCTTGGTACGGCGTTTGATTGCTGATGAATGTCTCGATTGGGGCATGGTTTCGCCGTTTAAAAAGGACCAGACTCTTGCCAAGAGTTTGCTTGCACCAACCAAGATCTACGTCAAGCCGGTCTTATCTGCGTTAAAGCAAACGGCCGCGATCAAAGCACTGGCTCATATTACCGGTGGCGGATTATCTGAAAATCTGCCGCGTGTCTTGCCGAAGACCGTTACGGCTGAGATCGATCTGC
>CAZMAC010000438.1:0-3199 GCA_964564085.1 uncultured Hyphomicrobiaceae bacterium | reverse complement strand
GCCAACGCTGTTGGACAATTCATGACCAAAACTGCATCGGCTTGGCGATCGTTGAGTACGGCCTTGAGAGCGGCTTCATACCGATCAGGTCCGGCATCACCAATAATATCGACCGGGTTGGCTCGTGACCATGTTGCCGGAAGTACCTGATCTAATACAGACAAGGTTTCGCTGGAAAGCCCGGCAAGCTTTCCGCCAAGTTGCATGAGGTATTCAACAGCCATGACGCCAGCGCCACCACCATTCGTCAAGATAGTGAGCCTCTCGCCGCGTAAGTGGCTAAGACGCGTCAGCGTTTCTGCAGCATCGAATAGCTCGTTTAGGCCTTCCACGCGAAGAATGCCTGCTCTCTTAAAAGCGGCATCGACGACGCGGTCATTGCCGGATAAAGCGCCTGTATGCGTGGCCGCAGCCTTCGCCGCTGCGGTGCTCCGGCCAGCCTTGACAACGAGTACCGGTTTTGCGCGCGCCGCCGAACGGGCAGCTGATAGAAATTTGCGCGCATGGGTAATGGTTTCCAGATAGATCAATATTGCGGTGGTGTCGGCTCTGCCCGCAAGATAATCGAGCATATCGCCAACATCGATATCAGCCATATCGCCCATCGACACAACATGGCTAAAGCCGATATCGTGTGAAGCGGCCCAATCGAGCGTGGCCCCCGCGACTGCACCGGATTGGGATAGTAGGGCGAGTTTGCCAACATTCGGAGCAATATGGGCAAAGCTGGCGTTTAGCCCGATTTTTGGAACGAAGATCCCAAGGCAGTTGGGTCCGACGATCCGTAGACAGTAAGGCTTTGAGGCATCGAGCATGCTCTGCCACAAATTTTTGTCCCGGCCAATGCCAGCACTTAGAACAACAGCCGCGCGCGTGCCTTTCCGACCGAGCTCGCTGATAACGCCGGGAACAGTCTGCGCAGGCGTAGCGACAACCGCCAGATCTGGTGTCTCTGGCAAGTCTTCTGAGCTCGAATAACATATCTCGCCCGCAAGTGAGCGATGATGAGGATTGACGAGCCAGATTGGACCAGGAAAGCCACCTTCTTTGAGGTTCTGCATAACCTTGAGGCCGACCGATCCAGGCTGTTCACTTGCCCCGATCAGGGCCACCGATTTTGGCGCAAAAACGTGGTCAAGATTGCGAATTGTCATGTTATCGAGCGAAATATGGTTAGTATGAGCGGATTTCAGCGGCGCTTGGATGTCAAGTCTAGGTCGAGCTAGAATATTTTACAAACTTTACACAGACCTTTGACGCAGAGATGACATGTGATCGGGCCGTCCACCCTGCGACAATCTCTTAGACCGGCTCGCCAGATTGACATTCATAGCTTATGATTTGCTTCATCTCTTCGATGGAAGTGCATAGAAGCTGATAAATAACGAAATTTTCAACAACGAAATCACGAGACGAGTTCGGGAGAAACGCAATGCGATATAGCACGCTTTTTTTGGCGGGCACCTTCATATTAGGCGTCAATCAGATTGGAGCTTCCGCTGCCGACAACCTTGATAAGCTGAGTAAGTTTCAGGTTACGGGAGTGACGGAATTTACCGAGATCCCTCAAGGTGGCGACAAGGCGGACGCAATTCGAAAGACTTTGGAGCGGATCGAGCTTCCAAAAGGCTTTGAAATCGAGCTATATGCGATCGTCCCCGATGCAAGGCATATTGCTGTGGGACCGCAAGGGATTGTCGCCTTTGTTGGCACGCGAAAGACGAAAGTTTGGGCGGTAACGGATCGGGACAAAGATCGCGTTGCCGATGAGGTATAAGATTTTGGACGCTCGATTAACTTTACCATTCCCAACGGGCCTTGCTTTTCAAAAGACGGTTTTCTCTACATAGCCGAGCGCAATCGGGTCCTCGTTTTCCCTGCCGCTGAATTTTTCTATGAAAGCCCGGACGTGGCCGCATTCAATGTCGTGCCGGAGGGCGAACTGATTCCGAAGGAAGAAGAAAGCTACAACCATACCGCCCGCGTCTGCAGAATTGGTCCTGACGGCAAGCTCTACATTAGCCTTGGCCAGCCGTTCAACGTTTTCGCGGAAGAGAAAATGGAGCTTTACAATGAAACCGGGATCGGTGGCATAATCCGTATAGCAACAGACGGGAAGGGCCGTCAGGTCTATACGCGCGGGGTGCGCAATTCGGTCGGCATGGACTTCTCACCCAAAGGCGATCTCTGGTTCACCGACAATCAGGTCGATGGAATGGGCGATAAAATTCCGCCCGGCGAGATCAATCACCAAACCAAAGCAGGTCAGCATTTTGGCTTCCCATGGTATGGCGGCGGCACGGTTCGTACAACCGAATATAAAGACTCTCAACCACCTGCTGACGCTGTGAAGCCTGTTGTGGAAACCGAAGCACACGCTGCTGATCTTGGCATGACATTTTATACGGGCAAGCAGTTCCCAAAGAAATATCGTGGTGGGATCTTCTCAGCGCAGCACGGCTCCTGGAACAGGACGGACCCTGTTGGCGCGCGCGTGATGTTCACGCCAGTCGGCGATGACGGGAAAATTGCCGGAAAGACTGTGCCCTTCGCTGAAGGCTGGAAGACTGAGAGTGGTGAATATCTTGGCCGGCCCGTCGACGTGGGACAGCTGCCTGACGGCTCGATCATTGTATCGGACGATCTGGCTGGAGCGTTATATCGGATCTCTTATGAGAATTAGCATTGCGGGCTAAAACGTCATAAACCATCGACCGGGCGGGTTCGGTTCCTGCCCGGTCTTGCGTCAAACATTCGGAGCCTCAATTGCGAATGAGCATCCTCGGTCGCTCCCTTTCTGCCGTACTCCTCTTATGTGCAACGCTCGCCCCGGCGCTTCATGGAGCCGAACTCTCCGCAGGCAAGAAAAAGGCCGTGCAATGCACACCGTGCCACGGCCATAATGGCGTCGCCACCAACCCGGAAGCGCCAAACCTGGCGGGTGAGTCGAGCATCTATATCGCCAAGCAGCTCAATGCGTTCCGAGCCGGCGAACGAAATCATCAACAAATGTCGATTATCGCAAAAACCCTGTCGGATGACGATATCGCTAATCTCGCGGCATGGTATGAGGCGATGAAGGTCAGCGTAGAGTTGCCGGAGGTGGAGTGAGCAGAGCTCTTCCTAGAGCCCGGCGCGATGCTGTCAATCCCCCATTTGCTAGCTTCAGATAAAACTTCCACCTGCTGATCAAGCGGCT
>CAZMAC010000437.1:0-3209 GCA_964564085.1 uncultured Hyphomicrobiaceae bacterium | reverse complement strand
GGGTTGCAGGTTCTTTTTAAAGAGCTACACCAATTCCCTCGCTGAGCACGCCCACGGGATGTTGCGTTATTTACCTGGGCATAAGCTTGACCGCATCCCGGCTTGCAGGCCGGAACAGGAAAGCGCTTCGCATCCCCCCGCCTCCACAAGGATAGGCTTTAGCAGGGCCGATGTTGGCAGATAACACGGCATAGCCTCGTGGATGCAGGTCCAGCGAGGACTTCGTGTTGAAGATCTCGGAACAAAGCTCGCCTCAAACTTCGAAGTCTTCAGGGATCAGCTCGCCATCCGTCTCGAACGCCTCAAGGAGGTTTTCGCGAATTTTTTTCTGCGTTGCCTCGCGCGTGATCTTTTTGCGGGATTGGTCGGTCACGTAGAACACATCGACCGCTTTTTCGCCAAAGGTTGCAATCTGAGCGGAGAAAATCTCCACGTTGAGACTTGAGAGAATTCGGGCCAGATCGAAAAGCAACCCCGTGCGATCCCGTCCGTTGACCTCAATCACCGTCAACTCTTCCGAGAGGGAATTATCGATGCTGACACGGGCCTCAACGTCAAATGCTTCCAGCTTAGGACGGGGACGCATTTTCTGTGAAATGATCTTGTGAAGGTCACGCTTGCCGCCAAGCGCCAGTTCGACATTACTGGCAATCCGTCCGGTAAATTCGATCTCTTCGGCATCATCAGGAAAGCGACGCTGCAGCATGAAGCTGTTGAGCGCCATGCCGTCCCTTGTGGTACTCAGGCTGGCGCCGACAATATTCGTCTTGGCGGCGGCGCAGCCTCCAGCGATAGCCGCGATCAGGCCCGATCGGTCGGCGGTCCAGATATTCAGCTCCGTCAGCGCGGTGAAACTGTCCGTCTTGATGTCATATGCAAAGGCAAGCTTTTCGTCCTCTGCGCGGACGATGAGATTGGCATGCAATATCTGATGGTCAAGATCCGAACGGAGCCAATAGGCCGGTGCTTGTCTGGCAATAAAGGCTTGGATTTCCATGTCGGGGCGACCCGCCATCGCATCACGGAAGTCTTCAATCGCGCCCCTAATCCGCGCTTCGCGCGGTCCACCGGTGTGACCGCCCGTGAGAAGCGGCTCGGTCTCGTAATAGAGCTGGCGCAGTAGCGATCCCTTCCATCCGGTCCAAACGCCAGGCCCGACAGCACGAATGTCGGCGGCCGTCAAAATGACGAGCAGATTGAGCATTTCACGGCTTTGTACAATGTCGGCAAAAGCGCGGATCGTCATCGGGTCCTGCAGATCGCGGCTTTGGGCGAACTGGCTCATCACAAGGTGATTTTCTATGAGCCATGCGGCAGTTGCCGTTTCGTCCGGCCGAAGCCCAAGCCGCGGCCCCAATTCACGCGTAATCCGCGCACCGGCAATCGAATGATCCTCGTCGCGTCCCTTCGCGATGTCGTGCAGCAGCATGGCGACATATAGCGCGCGCCGGTTTTCGATATTCTGGATGATTTTTGTCGAAAGCGGCAGCTCATGTTCGAGCTTGCCGTTTTCAATCGCGGAGAGAATGCCGTTAGAGCGGAGCAGATGTTCGTCCACGGTAAAGTTGTGATACATGTTGAACTGCATCATCGAAACCACACGCCCGAAATCGGGAATAAAACGGCCCAGAACACCGGCCTCATTCATTCGGCGCAAAGTCAGTTCGGGCCTTTGAGGCGAGGTCAGAATTTCCAGAAACAGCCGATTCGCTTCGGGCGCATTCCTAAGCTCGTCGTCGATGAGATGCAAAGAATGGCGGATGAGCCGAAGCGCTTCCGGATGGAACAGAACATTATAGCGCTCTGCATAAGCAAAAATTCGGATCAGATTGACCGGGTCCGACTTAAATGCGTCCCGGCTCTTCATCACAATCCGTCCATTTTCGATACGGAAATCGCTCGTCGCGCTGACTTTGGCGCGTGTGCTCCATGTCAAGGGACGCAGCAGATCATTTATCTGTTCCATCCCCTTGAGCTGCTTCACCTCAAGGCTGGAACACAGGATCCGGGTGAGATCACCGACATCTTTTGCAACAAGAAAATAATGCTTCATGAAGCGCTCGACGGCTTTCATACCGCCGCGGCCGCGATAATTGAGACGTTCGGCCATTTGCGGCTGGACATCGAAGGTGAGCGTTTCCTCCGCTTTGCCGACGAGAAAATGCAAATGGCACCGGACAGTCCAAAGGAAATCCTCGCAGCGTCTGTAAAGAGTATATTCGGATTTCGTATAGACGCCCGCTTCGGCGAAATTCTCGCCCGTCAACTCCGGATGCAAATGTTTTGCAATCCAATACAGCGTGTGCAAATCGCGCAGACCGCCTTTTCCTTCCTTGATATTGGGCTCGACCTTGTAGCGCGACGCGCCGGTCCGTTCATGCCGCTGATCGCGTTCGGAGAGCTTAGCGGAAATAAAATCGCGATGGCCACTCGACAGGATTTCATTGCGGAAGCGGGTTTGAAAGTCTTGCCACAATGTTTCATCGCCAAGAATGAAACGGGCGTCGAGCAGGGTGGTCCGGGTCAGAACATCTTTTTTAGCAAAGCGGATGGTTTGCTCGGCGGTGCGCGTTGCGTGCCCGACCTTAAATCCGCAGTCCCAAAGCAAATAAAGAATGTATTCGGCAACGCTCTCACCCCAGGGCGTTTGCTTATATGGGAGAAGAAAAAGCAAATCGACGTCGGAGAACGGCGCCATAAGACCCCGTCCATAGCCGCCAGTTGCCAGTATGGCCATGCTTTCGGCGGAGGAACGGTTGTCAACCCGATGAACGTGAGTCGTCGTAAAATCATAAATCAGCCGGATCAGCTCATCCTGAAACAGGGAAAGCGCGCGCGCGCAGCGCCGGCCATCGCCGTCCCCTTCAAGGCCAGCCCGGGCAATGTTGTAAGCGTTTTTGATGAGCCCTTTAAAATAGTCGAGCAGTTCCGAGCGCAGTTCCGTATTGGGCTCGCCATGCCGACGCCAAATGGCGGTCAGCGTCTCGCGGGCGGCGCTCGTGTCGAAAAAGGGCGGCTTAAGGGGTTGATCCATGCAAAAAGGCTTAAATTTTGGGTTATGACCGATTTAGACTACAACAAACTGCCCGATGAGCCTACCTGCCGGAGTCAGCGTGATTGACAAAGGGACAAGGGCGGCTTAGTTCAACTATTGATTGCCCAGGTGGCGGAACTGGTAGACGCGCACGGTTCAGGTCCGTGTGGTGCAA
>CAZMAC010000436.1:0-3211 GCA_964564085.1 uncultured Hyphomicrobiaceae bacterium | reverse complement strand
GGTTCGCCGCTCGGAAAGCGCGCTCTCTAAAGTGGATAGCACTCCAAGGCGTGCTATCGGGGCTCGGCGATGACGCATCATCCGCATGTGCACATGATCGTGCCCGAGCAACCCGCGTTCAAAAGAACGCGGTTAAGTTGCTCGGCCTCTATAGAATAGATCAACTTTTCTGCGTTCAATCATTACCGATTGAACGCAGGTTGATCTATGCGGCGGTATCTCATTGGACGGCGAGCGCTGGATCGCACGCAAGCCGAATTTCTTCCTGCCGGTCTTTGTGCTTTCAAAACTGTTCCGGCGTCTGATGCTGGAAAAGCTCCTCGCCGCGCACGCCACCGGGAAGCTGAAGTTCTTCGGCGATTTCGGTTCTCTCACCGATCGGCAAAACTTCGTTGCCTTCCTTGCGCCGCTGAAGAAAACACGATGGTTCGTGTACAGCAAGCGTCCCTTTGCCGGGGCGAAAGCGGTGCTTGCCTATCTCTCGCGCTACACCCATCGTGTCGCCATTTCCAACAGCCGGCTGATCTCCGCCGAGGCCAATGGCGTCACTTTCAGATGGAAGGACTATCGTGCCGAAGGTCGTGAACGCTTCAAGACCATGACGCTCGCAACGGGCGAGTTCATCCGGCGCTTCCTGATGCATGTTCTGCCGAAAGGCTTGCACCGCATCCGGCATTACGGGCTGTTCGCCAACGGCGGCCGAGCCGAAAACCTGGCCAGAATACGCACTCTTCTGGAGGCGGCCGCAGACGCTCAACCGGATCGCAATGATCCGCCGCAGGACAATGTTGACCAGACCGCCAGAGAGACGCTTGGGCCCTGTCCTTGCTGCGGTGGCCATCGGATCATCATCGAAATATTTGAGCCGCCCCACAAAGCGCGCGCTCCACCGTCGATGGCATCCAGGATCAACACCGCATGACCGTCTTCGAAGCCACACCGCATTATGAACCCGCATATCGTCAACGCTGGTTCTTCAGCGGCGACAGTTGCATGCGTGCACAGACCACAATCCGGACACCAATGGAGCTGAAAAAGCCGACATGCCAACGCCAAGCCGTAAGGATGGTGCAATTCTGGGCGTCCGCTCCAGTATCCTGCCATCGAGTCAAATCCCGCCGCGAGCACCACCACTGCTCAGATCCGCGCCGGAAAACACCAAATCCCCATAGCCTCGAATGAGCTCAGCGCCCGTTTCCCGCGGGTTCCTCCTTGAGAGACTTTCGGACGCCGGGGGACGGTCCCAGCCTGAGGAAGTGCATCTCATCGACCGGCATCCGAAACCCTTCATCATATCCGACCGTGAAGTTCTTTTCGCTTGGTGACCAAAGGCAGACTTCAGCACGACCCGCAGGACGGCCCCTTAAGCCTGGGACGTCGCTGCGGATCACGTCAGTCGATGTCGGCTGTGCCGGGAGCTCGTTTGCGGCCAATGATCATCGCCCGCGCAAGGTTTTCCCGATGGCGGAAGCTCGCAAGGACGATACCTGCAATGTGGAGCGCCACGAGCAGCAATGTCAGATTAGCGAGCGCTTCATGACCTTCCTCGACCCATTCCACGCCCCAGTAGGCGTCCAGGGTCTGCATCCAGCCGGTCAGTGCGGTAGCCGCCAGCGCCAGGATCAGTATAACGATCATCAGTGCTCCGGCCGGATTATGTCCGATGTAACGCCGCTCCTTACCTTGGATCATTGCGAGCAAATAGCCGATAACCGTTTCCGGCGAACGGACGAGCTGGCCGAACCGCGCGTATTTCGGCCCGACCAGCCCCCAGAGCAGTCGGAAGATGAGCAGAGCGGCTATCACATATCCGGCCAATTCGTGAGCCGTATACAGCTCTTACGCCGTCAACCAGGAGACGGCATCGCTGACGGCGAGGCTCAAATGATAGGCGCGGACGAGCGGATCCCAGACTTTTACGGTCTCCTGATTCATCTCAGTCGTCGCCGCGCTCATGCTTTATCATCTCGAAAGTTTTGGGATTGTAAGCCGCTTCAATCCGGCGCCCCTTGTCGTCGATTGCGTAAACCTCGTAGCAGCCATCATCGGACTTGATCCGCCGCACTTTCCAGCCATCGCCTTCAAGTTTTTTCTGTAAAGCTTCACGTGGCTGCCAGTCTGCTACCGGCACGTTGCAATACTCGTCATCGCTGGCCAGAACGGCAGTGCTGCCAAGCACAGCGAACAGAATTGCCATAATAAGGGTAGGTTTCATTGTCGTCCTCTTAAAGGTTGCTGATAGGGTGAGGCTGCGCCTTCAAGCTGACGGAAAACTGAAGGCACGAAGAAATTTGCTTCAGGATGCTGTCAGCTTCGTACGGTAGCGGTTGAGCCCAAAAACCATCTTGGTAGAGACCTATGCGCATACTTCTGGTCGAGGATGATGAGGCGCTGGCGAGCGCAGTTCGCGAACAAATCGCTACTGACGGCCACGCCGTGGACTGTGCCCGCCGGCTCGATGATGCCAATGACGATGTGCGAGCCGTCGCCTATGACCTGATCCTACTCGATCTGATGCTGCCTGACGGCCGCGGTCTTGATTTCCTGCGGCAGCTTCGCAAGGGAGGAGACGTCACACCGGTGATCATTCTCACGGCGCGGGACCAGATTTCGGATCGGATCGCCGGCCTCAACGCCGGGGCCGATGACTATCTGGTCAAGCCATTCGATCTCTTAGAGCTTTCGGCCAGAGTCGCAGCGGTCTCGCGCCGCTATTCAGGCAATCCGAATCCGCTTTTGACCCTCGGCGAACTGGAGATTGATCTGGCTGGGCGCAGCGTCCGCCGCGGAGGACACCCAGTCACTCTCACCGCGCGTGAATGGGCACTGTTTGAGGCACTTATCCATCATCCGGGTGCGATCATGTCAAAATCGCAACTGGAAGACCGTCTTTATGCGTTCGATGCGGAAATCGAGAGCAATACGATCGAAGTCCATGTGAGCCGCCTGCGCAAGAAGCTTGGACAGGACGTGATCGAAACGGTGCGCGGCATCGGCTACCGGGCGAAAGCATGATGGACAGAGCCGCCAGTCTTCAGCGTCGTCTCAGCATCGGTCTTGCCGTTGGCATCACTGCGATGTGGCTGGCCGGCACTTTCGCCGCCGGCATAATTATCCGTCATGAACTGGACGAAGCCTTTGACAGCGCACTTCAGGAAACAGCGCAGCGGCTGCTGCCTCTTGCCGTTCTTGACATTGTTGACCGGGACAC
>CAZMAC010000435.1:0-3213 GCA_964564085.1 uncultured Hyphomicrobiaceae bacterium | reverse complement strand
GCGGCAGCTTGGCGCCGAGCGTGGCCCGGTAGGTCTGCGATGCGGTCTCAATATCCGGTACGGCAATGTCGACATGGTTCAAACGTCCGATCAAGTCAAACCCTCCCGATCGTTTTATTCGTGCAAGACGATATTAAACTACAGAAACCAGAACATTGCATATGGGCTTCTTGCCCCAGGCCGCGTTGAGTGCAGCGCGCACCGATTTGCGCACAGCCTCGCCGACAAGTTCGGGGCTCTTGCGCCGCGGCCGCGGGATGCTTTCAATTGCGCCCACTGCCGCTTTCTCAGCAATATCTCTGAAATGTTCACCTTCGGCATCGAGTTGCGGCAAGCCGGCCAGCGAGGCGCGCGGATCCGTCGCCAGTTCACCCGATTTTGTTATAACGATAGAGACAACAACACTGCCGACATAGGATAACTTGCGCCGCTCACGGATGGAGTCATCGTCGCCGGGAATGAGCAACCCGCCATCCCGGTAGATGCGCCCGGACGGGGCATTGTCAATAATCTCGGTCTCGCCGGGCAAAAGCCGGACCATTGTGCCGTTACGGACCGGGCCGATACCCTGAATACCCTGTGAGCGGGCAAAGGTGAGATGAGTCTCCAAATGGCGCGCTTCCCCATGCATCGGGATGAGCGCTTTCGGACGCAGCCAGCGGTAGAGCTGTTCGACCTCACCGCGCCTTGGATGACCTGAGACATGAATCGGACCGTTTTCCCATTCCGTCATGACCTCGATACCGCGATCGGCCAACTTGTTCTGAATACGGATAATCGCGCTTTCATTGCCGGGAATGGCGCGCGCTGAAAAAATCACCAGATCACCAGGCGCAAGCGTTACGTTTGGGTATTGATCGTCGGCAATACGAGCGAGCGCCGCACGCGGTTCCCCCTGGCTCCCTGTCAGAAGCGCAACCACGGTTTCGCGCGGCAGATAGCCGTAATCTTCCTCAGTCAGCGTTTTCAGGTTCTCCGGCCACAAGCCGGTTTCCTTGGCAAGATCGACGATGCGATGCATAGAGCGCCCGGCAAGAACCAGGTGACGGTCCGCATCGTGTGCGGCCTTCGCGATATTGAGCAACCGGCCGACACTGGAGGCGAAGCTCGTAATTGCAACGCGTCCCGGAGCCCGGCGGATGATTTCGGTGAGGGACTCCGCCACCGCCTTTTCCGACCGTGTTTGCCCATCGCTCAGAATATTGGTGCTGTCGCAGACGAGAACATCCACCCCCTCATCGCCCAGACGTTGAAGCTTGGCTTTATCGGTCGCGGCCCCGGCTCCGGGACGATCGTCAAGCTTCCAATCGGCGGAGTGCAGAATATTGCCAAGATCGGACCGGATCGCGACAGCGCTGGTATCTGGGATGGAATGGGCCATATCGATCAGCTCGACATCGAACGGTCCGATATTGAAGCGCGCGCCGCGCGATACCTGGTGCAAGGGGACATCGCTTTTCCAGGGCGTTTCGCTCAGCCTTTCCTTCAGCATGGCGAGCGTAAACCGCGTGCCGTAAACTGGCGCGCCGAGACGCGGCCACATCTCGGCGACCGCCCCGTAATGGTCCTCATGGGCGTGCGTTAACAGGATGCCGGCGAGATTATTGCGTTCTTCTTCGATAAAACGCAGATCGGGAAGGACGACATCGACGCCCGGCTCCCGGTCATCGGGAAAGGTAATACCGAGATCGACCATCAGCCATTTGCGCTGGCGTGCTGGCCCCAGCCCATAAAGATAGACATTCAAACCGATCTCGCCGACGCCGCCGAGCGGAAGAAAGACCATCTCATTTTCATTTGTCCGGCGGCTCATTGCCCTTATCCCCCTGCCCCGATGGCTACGTCCCCTGCCGTGATACGTCTTTCTTCGCCGCTCGCAAGCGATAAGCGCAATGCGCCCGCATCGTCAATGCCCAGGAATGTGCCCTGCAGGAGGTCGTCCCCGAGACGCACCGAAATCGGACCTCCGATGGATTGCGCGCGCTCCAGCCACGCAGTCCGGATCAAATCGAAAGCTGAGCCATTTTGCCAGCGTCCGAGCCACTCCGCCGTTGCCCAGACCAATGCAGCAAAGGCCTGGCGCGGCGTTACCGGCACGCCCGCGTCAGTGAGCGCTGCAACGGCGCGGCCGAGGCCATCGGGCGAGCTTGCAAGATTGACCCCGATGCCGATGACTATGGCTGGCGCATCTTTGTCGGCCTCAGCCGCACTTTCCAGGAGAATACCGCCAAGTTTTGCGGTGCCGACCAAAATATCGTTGGGCCATTTGAGCCGGAGATCGAGACTTTGCCCCGTGCTCGACGCCAGGCTTGAGATCGCATCATGAGCGGCAATCCCGGCAAGCAGCGAAAGCTGCGATGCCGTTTTGAGCGGTACGCCGGGCCGGATCAGCAGGCTGGCATAGAGGTTGCCGGAGGGTGAGGTCCAGCCGCGTCCGGCGCGCCCTTTGCCCAGTTGCTGGCTCGCCGCCCAGATCCATAATCCGCCCGCCTCGCCTTGGGCCGCGAGCCTCAGCGCTTCGGCATTGGTCGAATCGACAGTCTCGTGAAACGCAAGCCGATAGCCGCTCGGAAGGGTAACGCTGCCATACTCCATCCGAAAATGTGCCTATAAGAATAAGGACCGGGCAGCAGACTCGGCCGCCGTGACCAGAAAGTTGAGCGGGATAAAAAGGAATAATGTGATGATACCGGTCACGCCCAACACGAAGCGCAGCTTCCCGGTCATCGGCTCGAAATCGGCCGCAGGTTCCTGAAAATACATTTTCGCGATAATTGCGAGATAATAGAAGGCGCTGACAACGGAGGTGACCACGCCGATGACCGCCAGCCAGAACAGCCCGGCCTCGATTGCCGCCAGGAAAACGTAGAATTTTGCAAAAAACCCGGCAAGCGGCGGGATTCCAGCCATCGAAAAGAGCAGCATGGCGAGCATGAAGGCAAGCATTGGCTTATGCCGCGACAGGCCGGAAAGCTCGGAGATTTCTTCCACGTGACCGTCTTCGCGCCGCATTGCGAGAATGCAGGCAAACGCCCCGAGTGTCATGACAACATAGATCGCAAGATAGACAAGCACGCCCTGAATGCCCTGAGGCGTAGCTGCCACCAGACCGATCAGGGCATAGCCGACGTGACCGATGGAGGAATACGCCATGAGCCGTTTGATGTTGGTCTGACCGCTCGCGGCAAACGCGCCAAGCACCATCGAGGCGAT
>CAZMAC010000434.1:0-3216 GCA_964564085.1 uncultured Hyphomicrobiaceae bacterium | reverse complement strand
GCCGCGAAACCGCGATGCACTTTCGCGGAATGATGCGGCGGGCCATACGGCATCATCCGGCAAAAGTGCCCTTGCGGTTTTGCCGTAAAGATGATGCCCAAGCAAATAGGCGCATCGGCCCGCAAAAGTGCGAAGCGGTTTTGCGGCAAAGCTGATGCCCAAGCAAAAACTCAAAGCCTCGTGGGTTTGCCCAGCGAGGGGTTTGGTGCTGCGGAAATCGTCACCCCGGAAAGCCGCAAGGCTTGTCCGGGGTCGCATGAGATGATTCAACAAGGGACCGCGGTGACGAAATGGAGGTCCAGCCAGATCGGGAAAGCCCGAAAACAAAACGTGAAATTTTAATGGTCCGCAGTTAAAAGAACCAGAAGCGGTACAGTGATGAAAAATAATATCAATGTAATATAAAGGTAATTAAAAAACTTCAGACGATAAATATTTCCCTTATCATTCCAATAATATGGCACAAGAAGTGCGTACCGAGGCATTGACCAAAAGGAACTTTCCTGTCTAACATTTGTATTTCTTAACGCCACGGCAAGAAAATAAAGTGTAGCAAAAAGAAAATAACTGCAGACGCCAAAGTATGCAAATACGAGAACAAAACTCAGTACCGAACTCATGACGCCATTTCTTACTCTTCGACCAGCTCCGCACCCTTTTCCTGCCGGATCAGATTCATAAACCGCCGGAACAGATAGTGGCTGTCCTGCGGGCCGGGGGACGCTTCGGGGTGGTATTGGACGGAAAACACTGGGCGGTCTTTCACGCGAACGCCGCAATTGGAGCCGTCAAACAGCGAGACGTGGGTTTCCTCGACGCCCGCCGGGAGTGTTTCGCGATCGACGGTGAAGCCGTGATTCATCGAGGTGATTTCGACCTTGCCGGTCGTGAAATCTTTGACCGGGTGGTTCGCGCCGTGATGGCCCTGATGCATCTTTTTCGTCTTGGCGCCAAGTGCAAGCGCGAGAAGCTGATGGCCGAGACAGATGCCGAAGACCGGTTTGCCGGACGCAACAACCTCCTGAATGGCGGGCACGGCGTAATCCGTCATCGAGGCCGGGTCGCCAGGGCCGTTGGAGAGAAACACGCCGTCCGGATCGCGCGCCAGAATATCCTCAGCCGTCGCGGTGGCAGGAAGCACGGTCACTTTGCAGCCCGCCGTGGCGAGACAGCGCAGGATATTGCGCTTCATCCCATAGTCGATGGCAACAACGTGGAACCCCGGCGCCTGCTGAAGGCCGTAGCCTTCATTCCAGCGCCAGTCCGTTTCGTCCCAGCTATAGCTTTGCGTGGCCGTCACCTCCATGGCGAGATCCATGCCTTCAATGCCGGGCCAGGCGTGCAAGTCCGTTTTCAATGTCTCGAAATCGAACTGACCGGCCGGATCGTTCGCGATCATCGCATTCGGCATGCCCTTTTCGCGGATGCGCGCTGTGAGTGCCCGCGTATCGATGCCGCAAATGCCGATAATGCCGCGCGATTTCAGCCAGGCGCCGAAATGCTGCATGGCGCGGTAATTCGAGGGATCGGTGACGGACATGCGCAGGATGCATCCCCGAACGCCGGACGCGGCGGCGAGATTGGAGGTTTCGATGTCCTCCGCATTGGTGCCGACATTGCCGACATGGGGGAATGTGAAGGTGATGATTTGACCGGCATAGGACGGATCGGTCAGAATTTCCTGATAACCGGTCATAGCCGTGTTGAAACAGAGTTCGCCGACCGCGTGCCCGACGGCGCCCAAACCATAGCCCCGCAAGACCGTTCCATCGTCCAAAACGAGGGCGCCGGTAAAGGCGGGCTCCTGCCATTTTTCGCATGGCGCCCGTTTCATCGGGGCAAAGATTGTATCGTTGAAAAGAGAAATGGGGCTGTCCTGTGATGGTGTGTTGTGGATAGATTGATCGCTAGGCATTTTGCTTTTCCGTCTCACCGCCCATGGCCAAACTCTATGCTCCCCCTTGCGCCGTTATACTGTGTAAAGACGCGCCCCTTAACCCGACATGAAGCGGCAGCCGAACGTGCGGCAGCTTTGGGGCCGGCAAAGGCGTGGTGTTCTTCGATCAATGGAATGAAATTGTAATCCGCCCTTCGCGCGCATCGTTTTGCGGGACGGGTCGGAGTGTTTGCCGCAGATCGCTCTACGGTATTGGTCGCGATTTTTCTGTATCGCGACTGCGAGGTGTAACATGCGACGTCTTCCGTGAGGCCGAAGAAATATCGCGGGAGCTTAGGAGAACTGCGTTTTTTTGGCCGCAACGAACGTGGTGCGTTTTGTGCTCGGAGTCAATCAGCTTGACGATTTAACGCGCTACAAACTGCGCTCAGCCGGCAATGTTATTTCTAACTGCGTCCTTTATGATGCCGGGCTACGACGGCTCGGCTCACCGCGTCGGAACAGGCACCTCACCGCGATAATCGTAAAAGCCGCGCTGTGTTTTGCGACCGAGCCATCCCGCCTCGACATATTTGACGAGAAGCGGGCAGGGACGATATTTCGAATCAGCCAGCCCCTCATACAGCACCTGCATAACCGAAAGACAGGTATCCAGACCGATGAAGTCAGCAAGCTGAAGCGGCCCCATCGGATGGTTCGCACCGAGCCGAAGTGCCGTGTCGATGGCCTCGACATTCCCGACCCCCTCGTACAGCGTGTAAACCGCCTCGTTGATCATCGGAAGCAGGATGCGATTGACCATGAAAGCGGGAAAATCTTCCGAGACCGCGATAGTTTTGCCAAGGCTTGAAACGAATTCACGCGCGAGCGAAAAGGTTGCTTCCTCCGTCGCGATGCCGCGGATCATCTCAACGAGCTCCATCAGCGGCACAGGATTCATAAAATGCATGCCGATAAAGCGCTCGGGCCGATCGGTCGAGGCCGCAAGCCGGGTTATCGAGATCGACGAGGTGTTGGTTGCGAGAATGGCATCGCTCTTCAGATGCGGACACAAGGATTTAAAAATCGTCCGCTTGACGTCTTCGTCTTCCGTGGCCGCCTCGATGATGAGATCGGTCTCACCCAATTCTTCGATCGAGGGCGCAAAACGAATGCGCTGGAGCGCGGCGCGACGATCGTCCTCCGTCAGCTTTCCGCGCGCAATCTGGCGGGCCATATTGCCGTTTATTGTGGCCAGCGCCGCCTCGACGCGTTGCTCGGACAGATCATTGAGCGCGATATCGTATCCGGCAACAGATATGACATGAGCGATGCCATTG
>CAZMAC010000433.1:0-3218 GCA_964564085.1 uncultured Hyphomicrobiaceae bacterium | reverse complement strand
GACTGATGAGCTACGCTCATTGTGCGCCGCAACAAACGCGTCTTAACGCAGCTCGTTGTGCAATGCAATATGTTTTTTGCAACGCACAATTCAACGCCATATCGGGTGATTTTTTATTCATACTTTCGTCGAAGACGTGATCGAATCATCACATCAGCAGGCAAAACAAGCTTGCACCCTAACGGTTCCGCATGGAAAACGGTCACATTGCCCAGCTTGGGGTGTCATTTTATGCCAAGTGCGTATTCATGAAATGCTGAAATAGATTGACTTAAACCACTGTAAATAGATCGATTTGTACGTTATGGAGACCGGGCAAAGTGAGGGAGCGTTTCTTCCACTCGGTGATTTTCTGACAGCCGACGAACCCGTTTGGGTTTGGGATGCTGCTGCGCGCCGTATCTTATGGGCCAACCAAGCCGGGCGGCTCTTTTGGGGCGCAAATTCTCTCGATGCGCTGCAATCCAAGCGCTTTTCACCCAAAAATAAATCCGTCGAACGGCTCAACAGGCTGGCGGCGCGGTCGAGCAAATCAAAAGAGACTGTCGAAGTCCTGACCTTGAACGGCGCGTCAGGGCGAACGTCTTTCAAATGGTATGTCCAAGGTCTTCAAGTCGCTGGCGGCAAGCCGGGTCTGATTGTGAAGGCCGTAGACGTTCCTGCGAATGAGCCGGGCTCGCGATCCGCAAAGCAGCCCGAGATCGCGACCGGCCAAAAGATCGCGAAAAAACAAGGCGGCAAGCGGGGAGATCAGCAATCCGATCGCACGGCGCTTGAGGCCATCGCCGCCCGGCTGAAAACCACCTCGAAATCATCTCCTGGGCAGGAGGACAAACACACCTCGCCACCTCATGACGTCTCGATGGATATAATTGCCATGAGGGTTCGCGAGCTGTCTCATGAGCTGAGAAACCCTTTAACCGTTATTCTTGGATTTGCCGACAGGATCAAGACTGCAATTCCATCGGACGATAAGCAAAACCGGCTTCGCGACTATGCCGACGATATTTCCGAGAGCGCGGACTTGGCGATCGCCATACTGAGCGATTTTTCAGCCCGTATTCTTCAGCCGGATAACAAGCCGGATCATAGCGAGACCGCCAAGGTCAAAGAGACTGTCGAAAGCTGTCTTCGGCTGATCGCACCCCTTGCTCAATCCACCGGCATCAAGCTTCACCGGCGAATAGACGGGCGTCTGCCGGCTCTGACCATTCCCGATCAGACTCTCAAACAGATTCTTCTCAACCTGCTGATGAATGCGGTGCGGCACCATAAGACCGGAGGACAGGTCAAGGTTACGGCAAGGCTGCGCAAAAGCGGCGCTGTGCGTCTCGCCGTCACGGATGACGGCGTTGGAATGTCGAAAAAAGAAATCAATAAGCTGTTTAGCAAGGTGCAAAGACAGACGCGCCCGGCTCGGGGGAGATCGGGCCTCGGCTTGCGGCTCGTCAAGCGTCTTGTTGAGGAGGTTGGCGGGACGCTCGCCATTCGGAGCGCGCGCGGCAAAGGCACAACCGTTGAAATCATTTTTCCCGCGCCGGCCCGAAAGGCCTGATCGCAGCAATTGCGTTCAGTTGACGATCTCTCGATCTATTCCTTGTTCTGATTTGCGGCTTTCACCGTTTCGTAAGCATCGAGGGCTTGCTTGCGCCCTTTTTCGTGCTGGATAATCGGAAGCGGATAGCTGACGCCAAGCGTAACGTCGGCCTTTTTCAAAATGCTCTCCGGTGCTTCCCAGGGCGCATGGATGTGCTCCGCGGGCATCTCGGCCAGCTCCGGCACCCAGCGGCGCACATAATTTCCTTGCGGGTCGAATTTCTTGCCTTGCAGGATCGGGTTGAAAACACGGAAATACGGCGCGGCGTCAGCACCCGAACCGGCCACCCATTGCCAGCTTGCCGCATTATTCGCCAGATCCGCATCGACAAGCGTGTCCCAGAACCAGTCTTCCCCGTCTCGCCAGGGGATCAGCAAATGCTTGGTCAGCAGCGATGCCACAACCATGCGCACACGATTATGCATCCACCCGATCGCCCAAAGCTGACGCAGACCGGCATCCACAATCGGATAGCCAGTACGTCCCTTCTGCCAAGCCTGGAGATTTTTCTTATCGGGTTGCCAAGGGAGATTTTCGAATTCCGGCCTGAAGGGCGTTTCAGGAATCTCCGGCCAATGGAACAGGAGATGGTAGGAAAATTCGCGCCAATAAAGCTCCCGGATAAAGGCGTGCGCACCGGCTTCGCATTCGCTTTTTTGTTGAGCGGCTGACTGCGCCGCGTGCCAGATCTGGCGCGGACTGATTTCGCCAAAGGCAAGATAAGGCGAGAGACGCGAGGTGCCGTCGATATCGGGGCGGTCGCGTTCCTTTTTGTAAGACGCAAGAGCATCCCCGATAAACGCCTGTAGCCTGGCCTGTGCGCCCTGTTCCCCCGGCGTCCAGTAATCACGGATCTCGCGCGCCCAGTCCGGTTTTGTCGGCTCCAGCCGCCAGTCGTCGAGCGCCTCACTCTTCGGCCAGCGAGACGGCGCTGGAAGCTTCTTTGGCGCGGTCAAGACGCCTCCAACCGACTCTACTTCCAGGCAGGCTTTATAGAAGGGCGTGAAAACCTTGAATGGCTCGCCGGCCTTCGTTTCCACGCCTTCCGGCTCAACAAGCAAATGGCCGCCAAAGCGCCGGCATTCGAGCCCTGCGTTTTCGAGCGCGCCGCGCAATCGCTTTTCCTGCTCGACGATGAAAGGCTCATACCCGCGCGTAAAATAAACCGCACCTGCTCCGGTCTCGTCGGCAAGCTCAACAAGCGCTTCAACCGCTGCCCCGCGACGCAGAATAAACTTTGAGTCCCTTTTGCGAAGCGATGCTTCGAGGGTACGCAAGCTGCTTGCGAGCCACCATCGGCTTGCGCCACCGAGCCGCCACGCGCCCGGCGTTTCATCGTCAAGAATATAGACAGGAATGACAGGCGCGCCCGCCTTGACCGCGGCGTCTAATGCGGGGTGATCGGCCAGCCGCAGATCGCGGCGGAACCAAACAAGGATTGGTTTATCTGACATGAACCGGCAATAATTGCGTAAAATTGATTTTTCTGCCTCATTGAACCGCGAATTCGAGTAAGCTGCAATATTGTCGGCGGGACGGCATCGCATTACAGCTCGCCAAAGTCAAAGCACATGGCGCATTCGCCGCAGAACGGGAATACCGGTCGATATGCTGAATCACC
>CAZMAC010000432.1:0-3221 GCA_964564085.1 uncultured Hyphomicrobiaceae bacterium | reverse complement strand
GATCATCTGCGATGAGGCTGTATCGGCCCTTGATGTGTCGATCCAGGCACAAGTCCTCAATCTGCTAACGGACCTTCAGGACCAACTCGATCTGGCTTACCTCTTCATCAGCCACGATCTGTCCGTCGTGCGCCATATCGCCGATGAGATCATGGTCATGTATCTCGGCCGTCCCATCGAGCATGGCGAGAGTCAGATGATTTTCAGCGATCCCCGCCATCCCTATACGCAAGCGCTGTTATCGGCAACACCCGTTGCCGACCCGACCCGAAGCAGAGAACGCATTATCCTGCATGGCGAGTTGCCGTCGCCTCTTAACCCACCGCCAGGCTGCACCTTCAATCCGCGCTGTCCGCTCGTCTTCGACCGCTGCCGTATCGAGCGGCCCTTGCTGCAAACCCTGGCCGAGTGCGACGTCGCTTGCCATGCGGTGGAGCAAGCTGAAGCGGAGGCAGAGGCTGAACCGGTTTAGTTGACACTGACCGTCAAAGCGGAGTGCCTTTCTGATTCAGCCGGGATGAACATTCCTCCGACGGGTTGCTCGCGCGTGCCTATTTATAATGTGACATCGCGCGGGTCCAGGCGTCCTGCCATTCTTTGAACGATTTGGCCGCGCCTTCCTGAATGTCTTTCCACGCAGCCTGGTTCGATTGCTGCGTATCCGCATAAAACTTTGTGGCCTTTTGAATCGTATCCTGCATCTCTCTGAGCTGCACGGCATATTGCGCTTTTGCGTCTCCACTGGCGGCCATCATCTTCGTCTGAATATCGGCAACCTGACGCTGCCATTCCTGAAGCTGTTTCTCGACCTGCCGGGCATAATCTCCATAGTCTTGCATAGTGCTTCCTCCTTTTGTGACTTGTCTTCGGCTTCAAAACGGTTCTATTTCTTTTTAGGCATATAGAGATCGGTGATCGTGCCTTCAAACGCCTCGGCTGCCATCGCCACCGTTTCCGAAAGCGTTGGATGGGGATGGACGGTCAGGCCGATATCGCTGGCGTCCGCATTCATCTCGATCGCGAGAGCCACTTCGGCAATGAGATCGCCCGCATTGGGGCCAACAATACCACAGCCAATGACCCGATCGGTCGCCTCATCGAACAGAATCTTCGTAACCCCCTCATCGCGGCCAATGCTGAGGGAGCGTCCGCTCGCGGCCCAAGGAAAGACGCCCTTGCCATATTTGACTTTTTGCGCCTTGGCCTCGGACTCCGTCATCCCGACCCAGGCAACTTCGGGGTCGGTATAGGCGACGGACGGGATCACCCGCACATCGAAAAAGCTGTTCTTGCCCGCAGCGACCTCGGCGGCCGTCTTGCCTTCATGCACGGCTTTGTGAGCCAGCATGGGCTGTCCGATAATATCGCCGATTGCGAAAATGTGCGAGACATTGGTGCGAAGCTGCTTATCGACGGGAATAAACCCGCGTTCATCGACGGTGACGCCCGCCGCCTCCGCGCCGATCATTTTACCATTCGGACGCCGGCCAACCGCCACCAGCACGCGGTCGAACGTATCTTCCTGCTCGCCATTAGGCGTCTCGAAGGTCACTTTCAGCCCCTTGCCATTGGCTTTGACGGCCGTGACTTTGGACTTCAGGAAAATATTCTCATAGCGGCCCTCGACCCGTTTGTGCAGCGGCTTGACGATATCCTTGTCCGCGCCTGGGATGAGTTGATCCATCAACTCGACAATCGTGACTTTCGAACCGAGCGCTTCGTAGACCGTTGCCATTTCCAGACCGATGATACCGCCACCGATAACGAGCAGCCGTTTGGGCACATCCTCCAACTCCAACGCGCCTGTGGAGTCGATCACGCGCGGATCGTCATGGGGAATAAAGGGAAGTTCGACCACTTCCGATCCGGCGGCAATAATTGCCTGCTCGAAGGAGATGGTCTTCGTGCCGTTTTCGGTCTCGACACTGACGAGGTTTGGTCCCACAAACGTGCCGTAGCCTTCGACCACCTGAACCTTACGCTGCTTGGCAAGCCCCGACAGACCGCCGGTAAGCCGTTTCACGACGCCTTCTTTCCAGCTCCGGAGCGCATCGATGTCGATCTTTGGCTCGGCGAATTTAATGCCGTGCTCGCCCATCTCCTGAGTTTCGGCGATGACTTTGGCTGCGTGCAAAAGCGCTTTGGAAGGAATACAGCCAACGTTGAGACACACGCCGCCCAATGTCGGCCAACGTTCGATCAGTACGGTCTGCAGCCCGAGATCGGCTGCGCGAAAGGCTGCTGTATAGCCGCCGGGCCCGGAGCCCAGAACCAGCATTTGCGCATGGATATCACCCTTTGCCGGAGCGGTCGGCCGTGAGACGGGCGCTTCCACTGGCGGGCGCGCGGGCGGTTCGACTGCGGCAACGCCTGTCGAGAGCATTAAGATCGGCGCCCCTTCGGAGACTTTGTCTCCTTCGGAAACCAGTAACTCGACGACCGTCCCGCCGGTTGGCGCCGGGACTTCCATGGTTGCCTTGTCGGATTCCAATTCGATCAGCGGGTCTTCCGCCTTGACCTCGTCTCCGGCCTTAACGAAGACCGAAATTACAGGCACATCGGAAAAATCGCCAATATCGGGAACCGAGATCGTCATTGTTTCATGCGAGCCGGCTGCCGAGCCATATCCGGCGCGGTCCGAAGATGTAGCCGCCGCTTCGCCGGAGACCGAGCCTTTGGCCGGCGTGGCGGCTTCGCCTTCACTGTCGAGGATCAGGATGAGCGAGCCTTCAGAAACCTTGTCGCCTTCCTTGACCGAGATTTCGCTCACCTTCCCCGCAGATGGCGCGGGAACCTCCATCGTGGCCTTGTCCGATTCCACTTCGATCAGCGGATCTTCTGCCGCCACCTCGTCCCCGGCGGACACGAAAACAGTGATCACCGGGACATTGGAGAAATCACCGATATCAGGAACTTTGACTTCAATCTTTGCCATCACCGTCCCCTTTATTTGAGCAGCAGGCGTACATCGCCGAGCAGATCTTTCAGCGTCACGCAGAAACGTGCTGCCAGCGCCCCATCGATCGCTCTATGATCATAGGATAAGGAGATCGGTAGCATATTGCGGGGGGCAAATTTTTCTCCGTCCCAAACCGGCGCCATTTTCGAGCGCGTCACACCCAGGATCGCGACCTGCGGTGCGTTGACGATGGGTGTGAAGGAGGTGCCGCCGATTCCGCCAAGGGATGAAATGGTGAAGCTCGCGCCCTGCATCTCCGTCG
>CAZMAC010000431.1:0-3228 GCA_964564085.1 uncultured Hyphomicrobiaceae bacterium | reverse complement strand
AGCCTTGCATCAGATAGCCGCGGAAGAAGATTTCCTCCAGGCTCGTCTGGATCGTGAAGAGCAAAAGCGCTGTGACGAGGAGCGGCAGGAATGTTGCCGGGTCGAACCGGAACACATAGGCGTCAGACGGCAGCACGGCAAAGATCGTAACGGCCAATATTGCAAACCATAGCGCAAAACCTGTCAGAGCGCGCCGCCAGTCAAAACGGGCGCGGCCTGTCGTGACCGAACGTAGCGATTTTTTGTGGAGCAGTCTGATGAACAGCCAGAGCGTCAGGAAGCCGGCGACAAATGGCAACAGAAACAGCACCAGAAAGAGGTTCCGGTCCGTGCCATCCGGGAGCCGGTTGAAGAACGCCTCTTCGCTCACGCCGAGCCTTTCGGCCTCCATGCCGATAAAAGCCAGGAGCGGCGTTTGCGCCAACACAATGACGGAAATCATTGCAGCGATCGTCAGCAGCCACCGCCACCATCGCGTTCGCCCTTCATATGCGTTCTGAAAAAACATCGTGCCCTCCCTCATCGGCGACCTTTATACGGGATCGCCACGCAGTGTCATAGACCGCGTATAGACAACGGCATTTTTCTGAAGCTTGATAACGTCTCGATCTCGCCGATTTTGTTCTGAAAATTTAGGGCGTGTTCCGTTCACATGGAATCGGAACGGGGCTCTAATTTGTTGTTTTGGCGCATTTTCTTCACGCGAACCGGTGTCCACTTCGCTTGAAAATGCTCTAGTCTATTGAACCTAAAATGCTCGTCAGAAGCCCCGGGAAACGCATATCAAGATCTGTTTTCCTCAGTGAGCTGATGTAACATCGACCGGCTTTGCGTGTTTCAATAATTCCAGCAGAACGAAGCACCTTGAAATGGTTCGAACGTGTGCTCTTGGCAATATCATTGCAAGGAAGCGCCGCCTCACAACTCAACTCTCCTGCTTTCGCCAGATTTTTCACGATCTCAAGGCGCGCCGGATCTGCAAGCGCGTAAAGAACCGCGCTCAGCGGGACATCGTTCAGATTTGGGTGCACGAATTCAGCCATTCTTTAAAAATAATAGCTTCACATCAAAATAACAATAGTTCCGAAACATTGAACTATTGAACATACTTCCCCACATCCGCCCAAGTGTTAGGAGCCAAAGCGCTCCACCTGTCATCACGAAACAGATATGGAGAGTGACATGTCAAAACGATTGAACGGCAAATCGGCGATTGTAACGGGCGGCTCACGAGGAATCGGCGCTGCCATTGCACTGAAATTTGCTAAAGAAGGCGCAAATGTTGCAATCACCTATAACAGCAATAAAGAGGCTGCCGACAAGCTTATCTCTCAAATTGAAGCTGAAGGCATTAAAGCTATAGCGGTACAAGCAAATGCCGCTGATACGGACGCTGTCAAAAGCGCGGTAGATCAGGTTGTCGGCACATTCGGCAAGATCGATATCGTTGTTCACAATGCAGGAATTGCTGATTTCAATCCTCTGCCAGAATCAAGTTTCGACAATTTCCGCAAGCAATTCTCGGTAAATGTCGATGGCGTTTTCGCTGGCACCCGTGCTGCTGTCGATCATATTGCGGACGGCGGACGCATTATTGTCATCGGAAGCGTAAACGCTCACGCCATGCCGGTTCCAGGAGGCGCGATTTATGGCGCGACAAAAGCCGCCGTTGCCGGCCTCGTGCGTGGTTGGGCGCGTGATCTCGGCGATCGGAACATTCTCGTCAATGTCATTCAACCGGGGCCAATCGATACGGATCTGAACCCTGCCGATGGCGGATTTGCGGAGGTGCTTCGTCCTATGACCGCGCTCAAACGCTATGGCCGCCCGGATGAAGTTGCCAATTTGGCGGCATTTTTGGCAAGCAACGAAGCCTCTTACATTACCGGCGCAGCGATCGACATCGACGGCGGAATGACAATATGAATGAACGGCGAGGGCTCTCATTATATGAGGGCCCTCGAACCGATTGCTCCTGGTGATGAAACAATCGAAAAAAGCTATGCGGGCGGATTTGTAAAGGACAATGAGAACAGATCGGAACGCAAGGTCGCAACATCGCCGCTCGGCACTGTCTGATCGACCTCGTCATGGGTCTGCCGCCAGATTGGTACGGCTTTCACGAGCAAGTCGCGCCCGGTACCGGTCAGGCTCAGGCGGCGGGTTCGCTTGTCCTTGTCATCCGCCGAAACCGTCAACAGGCCGCGCCGCTCCAATGGCTTCAGATTCGCCGTCAATGTCGTGCGGTCCATCGCGAGCACATAAGCGACATCGCTTATCTTTGGCGGCTTTGGCCGGTTCAATGAAATCAATAGTGAATATTGCTGATTGCTCAGATTGAGCGGGCGCAGGGCCTCATCAAATCGTCGGCCGATGGCGCGCGCGGCGCGTTGCAGATGCAAACACAAACAGCGGTCGCGAACCTCATGCGTCACGCTCAATGGCAAATCATCTCTCATGGTTTTAAATATACGTTGACATCAACTTAATTGTCAAAGATGATCACCATCAACCTTTGAACTTGGTAAGCGAAACTGTTGATGAAGGACTCACTTCATGAAACCGTCGGTCTATATCAACTTGCCGGTCGCTGATCTCGGCAGATCACGGCGTTTTTTCGAAACGCTGGGCTTTACATTCAATGACTATTTCAGCGACGACACCGCGCTCGGTATGGAGGTCAACGATCATTGTTCCGTCATGCTGCTGACGCATGAAAAATTTGCCTCCTTCACGCCAAGAGAGATTGCCGATACGTCAAAAACAACGGAAGTGCTGACCTGTCTGCAATTGCCAAACCGCGAAGCCGTTGATGAGATGTGCGATAAGGCGCTCAACAATGGCGCAGGCTACGTCCGTGAGCCGCAGGATCATGGTTTCATGTATGGGCGCGCCTTCGCAGACCCAGACGGCCATATCTGGGAAATCATTTCTTTCCTCCAGGGCCAATAAGCCAAATCAATCAGGATTGGAGTTTATTTGATGAGCTATATCGATGTCATGGCGGCGGCGGTGCCGACGGCCAATAGAGAAGCCTATGTCGAGCATGCGAAGAAAGCCGCCGAGATTTTTAAAAAGCATGGTGCGCTTCGATTGGTCGAGACCTGGGGCGACGATGTGCCTGACGGCGAAGTGACGTCCTTCCCGATGGCGGTGAAGTGCCAGCCTGATGAGACCGTCGTCGTATCGTGGGTTATCTGGCCGTCCAAGGAGGTCCGTGATGCGGGC
>CAZMAC010000430.1:0-3229 GCA_964564085.1 uncultured Hyphomicrobiaceae bacterium | reverse complement strand
CACCAGCTCGGCGGCGTCCGGGTTACGTTTTTGCGGCATGATCGACGAGCCGGTGGTGAATTTGTCGCTGAGGCGGACGAAATTGAAATCCGCCGAGCACCAGATTACGATCTCTTCCGCAAGGCGCGACAGATGCGTAGCGCAAATCGCGCTTGCCGCCAGCACTTCGAGGACAAAATCGCGCGCAGAGACGGCATCAAGCGAGTTTGCCATTGGCCGCTCGAAGCCAAGCTCGGCGGCTGTCGCCTCGCGGTCGATCGGGAAAGACGTCCCGGCAAGCGCCGCCGCCCCCAGCGGCAACTCGTTGAGGCGCTTGCGGGCATCGCCAAGCCGCCCCCGGTCGCGCTCGAACATTTCGACATAGGCCAGACAGTGATGGCCGAATGTGACAGGCTGCGCCGTCTGCAGATGCGTAAACCCTGGCATGACGGTCGCCGCATGGGTTTCGGCCTTTTCCGCCAGCGCGCGCTGCAAACCGAGAAGCTGGTCATCGAGATGATCGATCATATCGCGGACATAAAGCCGCAGATCGGTCGCCACCTGATCGTTGCGCGAACGCGCCGTATGCAGCCGTCCGGCCGCCTCGCCGATCTGCTCTTTCAGCCGCGCCTCAATATTGAGATGGATGTCTTCCAGCGCCCGGCTGAAGGTGAATGTGCCGGCCTCGATCTCACCCTTGATCGCGGTCAAGCCGTCCGCAATCGCCTCCGCATCGGCCCTCGAAATGATCCCCTGTCGCGCCAGCATATTGGCATGAGCGATCGAACCTCTTATGTCTTGCGCATAAAGGCGGTGGTCAAAGCCGATGGAGGCATTGATCTCCTCCATGATTTCGGCGGGTCCGGAAGCGAAACGGCCGCCCCACATTTTGTTTGTCATAACGGTAATTCTTACGGTTCGATCCATGGCTGAAGACAATAAAACCGCCCACTCTACGCAAAAGGCGCGCGGCGTCGGCACACTGCCTCTCTATAGCCTCCTCGCGGTGCTTGCCGCAATCTTAGGGTTTCTGTCCGTTGTGATTGTAGAGCGTTTCGCTGGCCCGGCGCCCTCCGGATCGCTACGGCTGGCCCAAGCCAATGCGGCTGGCAGCGCCGCTTCCGAAGAGGTCGCGTCGCACGGTTTGGAAAAGCTCATCCGCTCCCAGGAAGCCAAACCGCTTCCCGATATCAGCTTCAGCGATGGCGAGGGAAACGAGCGCAGCCTGGCGGAATGGAAAGGCAAGGTCGTTCTCGTCAATCTCTGGGCGACCTGGTGCGCCCCGTGCCGTATCGAGATGCCAGGCCTGAACCGTTTGCAGGCCAAACTCGGCGGACCCGATTTTGCCGTCATCCCGATCAGCCTCGATTTCTCAGGCCCGAAAAAGCCGCGCAAATTTCTTAAAGATGAAAAGCTCGATCACCTGCCCCTCTTTCTCGACAGCTCAAAGACCATCATGCAAAGCCTGAATGTGCCCGGCCTGCCGCTTTCGGTTCTCATTGACCGTGAAGGACGCGAGGTCGCAAGACTGGCCGGGGCGGCGGAATGGGATTCGCCGGAAGCTGAGACGCTGATCCGTCGGGCCATTGAAGGCAAAGACGCAAGCTGATTCATGGCGGTTTTCTTTACCTCGGACACCCATTTCGGCCATGACGCGATCATCAGCCATTGCGAACGGCCCTTTACCTCCGTCGATAAGATGAACGAGGCGCTGATCGAAAATTGGAATGCGATGATCGCGCCGGAGGATACGGTCTATCATCTCGGCGATTTCAGCTTCCGCAGCGCCAAGCCTTTAGCAGTATACCGGAAAGCGCTGAACGGAAGGATCCACCTTATCGCCGGGAATCATGACCATCCGATAACGGAGGAGTATCACCGGGAATTCGCATCCGTCTCCTCGATCCTGGAAATCAAGCTGCACGGAAAGCGCATCGTTCTCTGCCATTATCCGATGCGCGAGTGGCATGGGTGTTGGCGCGGCTCGTGGCATTTGTTCGGCCATGTTCATAGCCGCCTCAACCACGAACCGCTTGGGCTGAGTCTCGATGTCGGCGTCGACTCCAACGAATACCGGCCCTGGCGTTTCGAGGAGATTGAGGCGCTTTTTGCCACGCGCAACAATCCTTTCGGCGGGCAGAGTCCGAAGCCGGTCAAAAAGACCATTCGCGCGCCTTAGCGAGCAAAAAATCGCGGAAGACATTGACCCGCTTCGAGGCTTTCATCTCTTCCGGATAAACGAAATAAATATCGAATTCCGGTACGGTTTCCTCATCATCAAGCACAGTGACAAGGCGCTCGTCTTCCCGCGCGACATAATCCGGCAACACCGCAAGACCGAGACCGCGGCTAACCGCTTCCTTTAATCCCAGCACGCTATTGATCTGCAAAGCCGGTATCCGGCCCGGCGCGTTACTCTCAAGACCTGCTGTTTCCAGCCAGTTGATGCGCCGCAGATAGGTCGGCGTGCTCTGCCCGTAGATCAGAATGCGGTGCTGGTCGAGATCGGCGAGCTTACGGGGGGCGCCATATTTTCTGACATAATCGACCGATGCATAGACGTGGTTATGGACGATGAACAGCTTGCGGCGGATCAGGTCGTTCTGTGTGGGCGGTTGAAAGCGGATCGCGATATCGGCTTCGCGCATCGTGAGATCGAGTTCTTCATCGTTCAAAATGAGCTGCAGGCGGATATCCGGGTAGAGCTTCATAAATTCATGCAGCCGCGGCGTCAGCCAGAGCGTGCCGAGCGCCCGGGTCGTCGTCACCCGCAGATCCCCGCTTGGCTTGCCGCGCGAGTCGGAAAGCATGATTTCGGCTGAAGCAAGCTTCATGAAGACTTCCTGCGCTGTGCGGTAAAGCATTTCGCCCTGCTCGGTCAGCACCAGGCCGCGCGCATGGCGATGAAACAGCGGCGCGTTCAGATCACGCTCCAGAGCACCCACCTGACGGCTCACCGCAGATTGGCTCATATTCAGCGTTTCGCCCGCATGGGTAAAGCTGCCAGCCTCAGCGGCAGCATGGAAAATTCTGAGCTTGTCCCAATCCATATGCAGGCCTTATGCGGCTTTATCCAAAAGGACAACTCAGCTATTCAGCCGCTTGACTATGGGTTTCCAGCTCGGCGAGAAATTTTTCGGCCTCAAGCGCCGCCATGCAGCCGAGCCCTGCCGCCGTCACGGCTTGACGGTAGACCTCGTCGGCAACGTCGCCAGCGGCGTAAACGCCGGGAACGCTGGTTGCCGTTGAA
>CAZMAC010000429.1:0-3240 GCA_964564085.1 uncultured Hyphomicrobiaceae bacterium | reverse complement strand
TTTCCTCGATGCCAATTTCAATCTCATCGCTTGCGCCGCCCGCATGGTAGCTGAAAAGGTTCATATATTCGCCGTTACCAATGCTTCTTGACGATGAGAATTGAACCTCGATGGTCATGGCGTTCAGACCACCGACGATGTCACCGCTATCAGTGGCGTAAAGATAAGCGTTATTGCCGCCATCGTCATTTAGGCTAATACCGGAATTCACATCGAAGATGATGTCAGTTGGCGCATCGTTCGGCCCAGAAATGACCTCGGCCTTGGTGTAGCTGACGCCGTTGAAGGTGAAATTTTCCACGCCCGTGACCGTGTCGGTACCTTCGTCAAGCCCGTCCACCGTGTCGGTGTCGGTAATCGTGAGCGTGTCGGTGCCGGCGTCGTAGGTGACGTTGAAATCCGAGTAATCGCCGCTATAGATCCCGATGTCGTCGCCCAGCCCGCCGTCAATCGTGTCGTCGCCCTCGCCGCCTTCGAGCGTGTCATCATGATGCCCGCCATAAATCGTATCGTCATCCTCGTCGCCGGTCAGATCGTCCATCCCGGCGCCGCCATAGATCGTGTCGTTGCCCTCGCCGCCGGTCAGCGTGTCATTGCCCACATCGCCGAGAAAGGTCTCAGTGGGTGTGTTGGTAAACTCATCCGTGCTGAACGCGAAGGACCGGCCGGTTGATGTGGTCGATAGGGTGAGGTCCATAGTGGTCTGGCCGGTGAAAGTCACTGTCGCCCAGAGGTTCTCGTCGGTGTGGCTGCCGTCCGCCGTGCTGCTGATCGTGACGGTGTCGCCATTATCCAAATAGCTAATGTCGGTCGCAGGACTCGATGAAGCGATCAGAGACTGCGCATCGTCCTTGCCGACCGTGACCGATTCTCCGCCGGTGCTGTCGAGATCCTTGAAGGTGAAGGAACTGGTGATCTGCACCGGATCTCCGGTGGATTGGTCGAAATACTCGATGCGGATATCAGCAGACCCGGCGGCATTGTCGATGTAAACCGTCCGGTTCGGAGTGGTAGCAAACTCGATCCTGGAGGACGGGTTGCTCTTGGCGTCGAGATAGAGCCGCGCACCGATCACGGTCCCGTCGTCCGCAGTTCCCACATTCTGGTAGACGGCATACTCGCCGACCTCGACATTGTAGAGGTCGGAAGCCGTGCTCGTGCCTGAGTCGATCGATGTGAAGCTCAACGTGTCAACAACCAGAACCTCACCGCCGCCGTCGTTCGGGTTGGCGTCGCCGTAGATTGTGTCGTCACCCGCCCCGCCGGTTAGCGTGTCGTCGCCGCCACCGCCTTCGATGGTGTCGTTCCCGGCCGAGCCGGTGATCGTGTCGTCGTTGGTGGTGCCCAGGATCTCGTCGACGCCGACCATCGAGATGCCGGTGAAGTCGAAATTGGCGGTCGCCTCGCCGGTCGAGAACGTCTCGCCGGTTTGCCCGGAGCCGTCGATGATCTCGATGCCGCTTGTGGCCGCCGAGAAATTGCCTTGGACCTCAAATGTCGGATCACCATGGTCGAGGATCAGGGTATCGGTGCCGGAGGTCCCTGTATCCGTGATCGTGTTCCACGCACCGGCGCTGGCGGGGCCGAGGTAGACGGTGTCCGAGCCTTCGCCGCCATCGACCGTATCAGCCCCGTTCCGGGCTTCAATGATGTCATCGCCAGCGCCGCCATACATAAAGTCGTTGCCGTTGTTCCCGTCCAGGAAGTCGTCGCCATCCCCGCCATAGAGCGTGTCGTCGCCGCTGCTGCCCGAGAGCGTGTCTTCCTCCGAGGTGCCGGTGACTGTTTCGGCGCCAGAGGCAGTGTAGCTGCCCTCGTAGTCGACGACGTTGATGGTCATGACTTCGTCGTAGGTCGCGCCGTTGGCGTCGGTCGCCCGCACCGTGATGTCGAAGCTCGTATCGGTCTCGTAATCGATGACCTGGCCGGACTTCACGCGGATCTCGTTGCCGACGATCTCGAATTTGCCGGACGGGTCGGAGACCAGCGAGTAGCTGTGACTGTCGCCCGCGTTGGAGTCTGTGGTTGAGAGCGTCGCAACGGTCGCACCCGAAGGATCGTATGCGCTGCCGATGGTGCCGCCATCCGCGACGGTTTCGTTCACCGTGCCGCCGGATGCGAAGGCAATGTCGGTCGGCGCGGCGTTCAGCAGGTTGGCCTCCGCCACATCCCCGTCGGCGAAGCGGAAGGTTTCGACATTGGTAACGGTGTCGGTCCCGTCCGGCGAGCCGGGACGGTTGTCCACGATGGTGTAGACGCCGCCCGACTCCGTGATGGTGTAGTCCAGCCAGTTGCCGGAGAAGACGGCGATGTCGTTTTCGCTGCCGCCGTCAAGCGTGTCATCGCCAGCGCCGCCCTCTAGCGTGTCGTTGCCGGCATGTCCGACCAGATCGTCATTGCCCGCCCCGCCGTATAGCGAGTCATGGCCGGTCGCGGCGTAACCGCCGCCCCAGATGACGTCGTCGCCATCACCACCGTAGAACGTATCGGCCCCGAGCGAGCCGCCGATGAAGTCGTTGCCGGCGCCGCCATAGACGATATCGACGCCGTTTTCGGCATGGATGCTGTCGTCGCCGTCGCCACCGTAAATGACATCGTTGCCCGTCCAGCCGGTGATGGTGTCGTCGCCATCGCCGCCATAGATCGTATCGACGCCATCGCCGCCATAGATGGCGTCCTCCTCCGAAGTGCCGGTGACGGTCTCGCCGCCCGCATTCGTGATGGTATAGCTGCCTTCATAGTCGGTGACGTTGATGGTCAGGACTTCGTCATGCGTTGCGCCGAACTGGTCGGTCGTGCGAACCGTGACGTTGAAGCTGGTGTCGGTCTCATAGTCGACGGTCTGACCGGACTTGACGCGGATCTCGTTGCCGACGATCTCGAACTTGCCGGAGGGGTCGGAGACCAGCGAGTAGGTATGGCTGTCGCCCGCATCGGCATCCGTGGTGGCGAGCGTTCCAACCGTGCTGCCGGATGGGTCATAGGCGCTGCCGATGGTGCCGCCGTCGGCCACGGTCTCGTTGACGCTGCCGCCGGATGCAAAGGCAATGTCGGTCGGTGCGGTGTTGGCCTGCCTTTCCGCCTCCGTGACCATCTGGGCGTGGGTGTAGGTCACGCCATTGAAGCGGAAGGTTTCGACATTCGTGACTGTGTCGGTGCCCTCGTCGAGCCCATCAGCCGTGTCATTGTCGGTGATCGTGAAAGTGTCCGTGCCACTATCGTAGCTGATCGAGAAGTCGG
>CAZMAC010000428.1:0-3241 GCA_964564085.1 uncultured Hyphomicrobiaceae bacterium | reverse complement strand
GGCCTATCTCCGGTCGGCAGGTCTGGCACGCCAGGGGCGGGTTGCGGAGGCTCGTCCGGCAAAGGCTGTGTTTCGGCGGATTCGCTCTCGGCAGGCTTTTTGCTATTGCTTCTAAAAAGCTTGCTCGCCCACCAGACGAGGGACGGCAGCACGGCGCGCAGCCCAATGGCGGCATTTGCAGCGTTTGAGACGAAATCCGGTAAAAAAGCCATTCCAATAAGCAATAAGAATATCTGTGCCGTGAAATATTAACAGAATGCATCTGCGGGGCAATCCAGCAAATAATGTCGTGGAAATCCTGCCCAATCGCCTGACGCGAGTTGGTCGAATTCAAATCATGCCACAGCAAATCCAGCATTTGTCATTGGCTGCCGTCCGGTCTATAGCTTCGCAGGTGACGAAAACGGGACGCCGCGCCATTGCCAGCTTTCACTAAGAATGACGGGCCCGAGACGGCCGCCAAGCCGGGCGCAGCGCTGATCGGCCTGCTCACGCGCGTTGCGGGCGGCGACCGTGCGGCCTTCGCCTCGCTGTATGAGGCGACGTCCCTGAAACTTTTCGGCATCGTTTTGCGTATCTTACGCCGTGAAGCTCTGGCGGAAGAGATCTTGCAGGAGGTCTATGTAAAGATTTGGCAGCGCGCATCCGACTTCGATGCGAAAAAGGCCTCGCCCATCGCCTGGATGGCGACGATTGCGCGCAATCATGCCATCGACGCTGCCCGCAAACGCCAGCCGAAACTGGTCGAAAACCTTCCCCATATTGGTGATATTGCGGATGAGGACGATTTGCCGGGGGACCGGCTTGAAATGAGCGACGAGCTGCGCCGTCTTGAGGCTTGCCTTGACGGGCTGGAAGAGGCGCGGCGCAGCATGGTGAAGCTTGCCTATCTGGAGGGGTATTCGCGCCAGGATCTCGCAGAGCGATTTGGCCAGCCGGTCGGGACGATCAAGACCTGGCTGCATCGCAGTCTGAAGCAGCTACGGGATTGCCTCGGATCATGACCGACCGTGACGACATAGATATGCTGGCCGCGGAGTATGTGCTCGGCACGCTCGATGCGGCGGAGCGCGCCGAGATTGCCGCGCGGCGGCTGCGCGAGCCGGTGCTCGATCAGGCGATTGCGCAGTGGGACCTGCGGATGGCGCCGCTATTGGAGCATGTGGACGGTGCAAAGCCGAGTGCGGATCTGTTTGCGCGGATTGAAGCACAGATCGGCGAGCAAGAGGCGCAGGCGCGGCCCGGCGGAAAGCCCGCGCAAGATGGGAATGTGATTTCCCTGCGGCGTCAGCTTGCGCGCTGGCGGGCGGGCGCTATCGGCGCAACCGCCATCGCCGCCGCTTTGGCCGGGTTCATTCTGCTTCGTCCGCCCGCGCCTCTTCTTGAGGATCAGAAATTCTTCGCCGTGTTCCAGAAAGGCGATCAGCTGCCGGATTTTCTGCTCTCCATCGACATGGAAACACGTCAGCTGACGATCCGTCCCGTCGATGCAACCAGCCAGCCGGGCAAGACCTATCAGCTCTGGATCGTGGCGGAGGAATTGGGGTCGGCGCCGCGCTCGCTCGGCCTGATCGGCAGCGTGTCGCAACCCACGCAAAAGCCGTTGCCTGACTATGACCCGGCAATCTTGGAGACGGCGACATTCGGGATCAGCCTGGAGCCGGAAGGCGGCTCCCCGACCGGCAGACCGACGGGTCCGGCCCTTCACGGGAAGCTTTACCCCGCCTCGCTTTGACCCGTCCGAACGGGACAAAAGTTTTTTTCCGGCCGCCACTGAAACCCGCCATCCATCCTTTCGTAACTGAGATAGGCCTGAGTGCCGGGCGTGTCATGAAACGCGCTTTCAGATGCTGGCGTGCACGGATGTTATGCGCCCGCGCGAAAGCTCTCAATGGAAGCGTCCGCCATGTCCGGTTCAGGCCCAGGTTGAAATTCTGAAAACAAACGGAGTTGCTTTTATGAAAACGATTTTGACCAGCTTGGCTGTGAGCGCCGCTCTTTTGGCGGGGTCGGCTTACGCGGGAGATAAAGGAAAGCTTGGCGTGAGTGGGAAAAGTCAGGATGTCTCCGGCGGCACCGTCACGGCGTCCAAGATCATGGCTGGCAAGAATGGCTGGCTCGTCGTTCACCGCACGGACGCGTCGAAAAAGCCGGGTCCCGTTATCGGCCATGCGCCCTTAAAGAAAGGCCATAATGAGCAGGTCCACGCGATCCTCACCGAACCTGTCAAGAGCGGCGAGATGTTGATGCTCATGCTGCATGGCGAGGACGGCGGCAACAAGACCGGCATCTTCGAATATTCGCTCGGCGCCAAGGAAGACGGCCCCGTCAAAGTTGACGGCAAGCTCGTCATGACGGTCATCGAGGCGCAATAAGGCAACGAAAACGGCGCTCGCGGGGTCCAGGCGGCTTCGCGAGCAGCCATCTCATCCGGCTTATTCTTTTCTGCGCGCGTGATCTTCCTTGCTCAAGCGCTGGCTTTTCGGGAGCGGGTCAGGCTCCATTTCGTGATCCAGCCGCGTATTGCTGAGCGGGGTGCGAAACAGGATAAAATGGATGCTTCTCACCTTGCGGCGGAACAGATTGGTCCAGAATTCCTTGGCGATACGTCGGGCCGCGGTAACGCGGTGGCCGCCATTGACGATGACCCACCGGCCGCGCCGCCCCAACCGGATGATCACCGGCTCGAAATTATTGTAGCCATGGCGGCGGATACGGCGCTCGACGTCGCGCAGACGTTCGCTGTCGGAGCGTTCTTCATTCTTGAACGGCAGACAGTCAAGCGATTCGACCGGCACTTCGATCTCAGCCATATCGTCGACAAAGCAGATGTTTTTCAGGTCTTCCGCTGTCGTAACACGCTGTGTATCCGGCCATTTCTTGCTCATGCGCGATGCTAGCGTCCCGATTCCGAAGTTAGCCCCATTCTTGCAGCGCGTTCCGTAGCGAACTTCGGAATCTCAAGGGACACTAGTACTTTGAGTCTCCTAGAGCGCTTTCAGGCGAAGTGGATACCGGTTCGCCGCTCGGAAAGCGCGGTAAAACAAACAACTAGAGCTGAGGCGCCGATCCAATCGGAGCGGATTAGGTTAGTGTGATTTGAGAATCCAGAAGTTCGTTCCGAGCTTGCTACACAATATGACGAACTTCTGGATTATCACACTAGCGGGAAAAGCTATTGCTCTCGCAAGGTTTTTCGCCGTCATATATGACGCGCGAATGAAAGCGGCGAGATAGAATC
>CAZMAC010000427.1:0-3243 GCA_964564085.1 uncultured Hyphomicrobiaceae bacterium | reverse complement strand
AACACCCGACGCTCTAGAAAAATGCAAAAGCACGAGAGCCCCTTCGCGAAGGGGCTCTCGTGCTTCAGCCTCCAATGACATTCATTGGACGACTTTTACGCCGGTATCATGGCCTGATTTTGCTCCGGCGTTGACAGCGATGTCTGGATTGAGGTGAATTCGTCCATTAGCAGATTGATCGAGTGCGGAGAGATATGAGCCCAATCTGACCGTCATTTCTCGGCAGTCAGCGCAGTCAAACTGCGGTGAATGCAGTCGTCGAATATTCAGGTAGGCTATAGTTTTTTCCTAAAAGCAGACACTTAAAACAAAAGACTGCAGAATATCATGACGTGGTTAAAGACTTATGCGAGCTTTAAGGGCGAGCACGGCTGCTCCCGGCGCACTCAAAACGGGCACGCTCACGCGATCCTCAACATTATGCAATGCGCGTGAGGTCGAGAAATGAGCGAGCATGATCGCGTCGCAGCCGGTTAGCTCGGCCGCCTTTGCGGCGACCAGACGATTGTGGGTTTCGGTATCGCCCGATTTCAGAGCATCCATGGCGCCATCGGCCAAGACGGTACGGAGCTTCGCGGTCTCGCGCCCTGCTGTACGGCAGGCTTCCTCGAATTCAGCCTGCATCATCGCAATGCTCGGTTGGAATGTGGCGATCATACCAATCCGGTCTCCGGCTTCGAGCGCGCGGATAAACATCGCCTCATTTGGCTTCAAGACAGGTATTGGCAGCATTTCGGCAGCCGCTTCGATGGCAGGTCCGAAGGCTGAGCAGGTAAAGAGGATGCTGTTCGCACCTGCATTCGTGGCGTATTCTGCGAGCGCTCCGATGCGCCCTGTGATCTCAGCTGTGAGCTCTTTGTCTTCCGCCCGGTCGGTACTGAGCCGGTCGTCGAGCAGGTTCATGCGGTCGGTTTCGGGCCAAAACTCCTGAAAGGCGTCCTCGATCGGCTCCATTGCGACCGTGACCGCATGAACAAGCGCAATGCGTGGAACTCTCTTGGACATCAATTGGTGCTCGCTCCGGGATTAGAGTTCATAGCTGATTGGTCTGTCAGTAATGGAAGGCCGAGCTTTTCTGCGCCATTGTTCAGTTCCTCAATCGTGCCGGCCGGAATGAGAGTGCCCTCCCGGCGGTGCCGTTCATCTGCGCGCGCTTCGAGCTCGCCAGGATAGAAAATCTCATCGACGCCTCCAGCGCGAGGGGCGTTTTTGATGCGCTCAATGAGCTGCTCCATATCGGCGTTGAACTCGGCAAGCGGTCTGAAGGCTGCTATGTTGAGCGCGATCGCAAGATGCCCTGCGCCGCTGCGGCCTTCGGGCTTATAAGGTCCGGTGACCCCGTCCGCAAAAGCGCTGGCGCTCAGAATTCCAGAGAGTACATCCATCATGGTGGTGATCGCATAGCCCTTATGGCCGGCTATCGGCAGGATGTTGCCAGCAATCCCAGCAACTGGATCGGTCGTCGCACGGCCCTCCTCATCCATTGCCCAGCCCTCAGGGATCGCCTCGCCGCGCTGGCGGGCGAGATAGAGTTTGCCTCGGGCAACGGCGGTGTTGGCGATATCGAGGACCATCGGCGGATGCCGTCCAGCGGGAGCCGCGATCGACCAGGGATTGTTGCCGAGCAGCTTGGTCCGTCCGCCCCAAGGCGCCATGGCCGGGCTGCCATTGGTGGACAGAAAGCCGATGCAGCCTTCAAGTGCAGCCATGCGGGTGAAATACATCGCCGTTCCGAAGTGACCCGAATTGCGTACCGACACCGCGCCCACGCCAAGCGTTTTTGCCCGGTCGATTGCTGCGCGCATGGCCTGAGCCGCAACGATCTGGCCAATACCGTCCTTGCCGTCGATCACGGCAATTGCCCCGCCGTCGGTAAGGGGCTCAGGCTGTGTGTTGGCGCGCATCGCACCCGATTGCAGGCGCGCTGCATACCAGAAGGTGCGCATTACGCCGTGAGATGAATGGCCCCAGAGATCGGCCTGGACGAGCGTGTCGGCGAGCAAGTCGGCATCGGCCGGCGGCAATTCGAGCGCCAGATAGACATCGCGCGTAAACTGCTTCAAACGCTCCGGCTTAATGATTTGCCCGGTCATTTGCGCTACCGCTCGAAGACCGTCAGCTTCGTCAACTCGAGTGAGCGCACCATTTGTTCGGCATCGGCTTTGAAAGATTTGTAATGTGGATAGGTCCGATGCGTTTCCAGCGCGGCTGCGTCGCTGTAGACCTCGTAAAGCATGACCGTCTCGCCATCGCCGTAAACGAGCACGTCGAAATAATGACATCCGGGCTCATTGGCCAGGCAGTCGTTACGCTGCTGGCTGACGCGTTTCAGAAAGGCGTCGTAGTGATCTTTATGGATTTTGAAAACCGGCGCGATCGCCACCTTGCTCATCGAACTCTCCCTAGCGTCGTTTCTTATCATTGGGCGAACAAACCGCCGGAGTTGTCAATCAACACGATCCGGATCGCCGACGAATTCACGCGCGCAGGTCTTCCCGCCATGAAAGATCTCGGCCACCGGACCGGCGCCCTCGGTCGGATCGGGCAGGTCGATCGGATAGTCTTCCGCCCGGTCCCTCGGTATGAAGCCGATCCGTTTTGCTGAATCGTCCCGCCAGCGGCGGGCGGCATTGTCCGACTGCCCGTAAAATACCGCATAGCGGATATCTTCATGCGCTTCTATCGCGCAGCGCGCCAGCTCGGCCATGTCGCGCGGACTGATCCAGATGGCATGCTCGCGCGGCGTGCGCGGGCGTTCACGGAATGCACCGATCCGCAGGCTGATGACGCTCATGCCATATTTATCTGCATATAGACGCCCCAAGGCTTCGCCGAACACCTTACTGACGCCATAACGCCCGTCAGGCCGAAGTTCTGCGGATTGAGCGAGAATCCGATCGGCACGGTGGAAGCCGATAACATGGTTGGAGCTCGCGAAGACGACTCGTTTGACGCCCGCCTTGCGCGCTTCCTCGAACAGATTATAGCAGCCTTCGACATTGGCTTTCAGGATCGGCTCCCATTCCGCCTCACGCGGCACGCCGGCGAGATGGACGACCGCGTCGATCCCGGCGAGGGCATCGGCAAGTTCTTCCGGATTCGCCAAATCGCCCTGTTTGACAGTCTCGCCCGCACGGAGTTCCATCGGCGTTCGGTCGAACAGCACAAGGCGCGCATAACTGCCTGAAAGATGTCATCTCAGAGCGCAGCCGATTTAACCCTTAGCAACGGTGATCAGAAACC
>CAZMAC010000426.1:1657-3260 GCA_964564085.1 uncultured Hyphomicrobiaceae bacterium | reverse complement strand
CCACAGCTGTGAGCACCTCTTCGGCGGAACATTCGAAGGCCTCGCGAATATGGCGGGCCTGGTCGCGCCGTCTCTCACGCGCCGCCTCAAGCCGGGCTTCGATGCGGGCGCGCTCCTCGCGGGCTTCGCTCAGCTTTTTCTGCGTCTCGCGGAGCTGGCGGTCCTGATCGCGTAGGCCATGTTCGGCTTCGGCCAGATGAGTGGCCGCTTCGCGCCGTGCCTCCTCCGCCTGGCTAAGCTCATTGAGAATTTTCTGACGGCGCTCCTCGATCTTGGCCGGTAAACTGGCAAGCTCGGCGAGTTCGGCGCGTACTTCGCCGAGACGGTCCTGCAAGGTCGCGATCTGACGTCCGGCGCTTTCGTCCCGGCCGAGCCAGCGATTGCGTTCGGTGATAATGGCCTCCAGCCGGGTCTGACGGGCGCGGATTTCCCGCTCGATGCCGTCAGCGCGCGATTTCGCCTCTGCGTAAGCGCTTCGCCTGGCGCTTGCCTCGCTTTGGCAGGTCTGAAGATGGTGCTCCAGATCGGTCGCCGGTGGCATTTCGGCCAGGAGGCGCTGGGCCTCGCTCTGTTGTGCAGCCGCTTCTTCATGGGCTTCGGCGATGCGTTCGGCCTGCTCGCTCAAGCCTGCCCGCTTGGATTCATGCTCGTGGATGACGCGTTCGGTTTTTGTCAAGCTATCGCGCGCCGCCGAAAGCTGGAACTGAATTTGCCGCCAGCGATCGCGTAAGGTTTTTTCGTCCTGCTGGATGCGATTGACAGTCTCGCTGGCCGTTTCCTGAGCGCGTTCGGTTTCTTCGGCCTCTGCGAGCAGGACCGAGACCTGCTCTTCAAGATCGTTCAGCCGGTTGCGCTCGGCAAGGCGCTTGGCGGCAGCCGTCGGCGCATCACCGGCGGCGATCAGCCCGTCCCAGCGCCAGACATCGCCTTCTTTGCTGACAAGGCGCTGGCCCGGCTTGAGCTGCGGTTGCAGGTCAGCGCCGATCTTACGGTCAACGACGCCGATCTGCGCCAGGCGGCGGGCCAGTTCCTGAGGCGCGCGGACATGGCTGCTGAGCGGTTCCGCGCCAGGTGGCAGGGTTGGATCGCCATCGGCGGCAATCAGGCTCCAGCGCACCGGCGCGGTCGCTTCGATGCCGGCTTCGAGGTCGTCGGTGAGCGCAGCGCCAAGCGCAACCTCATAACCGGGCGAGACGGTAATCTCATCGACAACCGGCCGCCATTTCGCGCTCTCATCGGGTTTGAGCAGTTTGACGAGCGTTGCAACTTCCGTCTCAAGCTGGCGGGCTTTCAGCCGTGCCTGGCCGGCCATTTCCCGGGCTTCTTTTTCGCGCGCGCGGGCTTCGGGCAGGGCTCTTTCCGCATCGCCGGTTCGGCTCTCCACCGTTTCAAGCTCCGCGGCAAGCTGCTCAATTTGCTCGCGAAGCACGTCCACGTCGCCGGCCTCCGCCGGTGCGGCCCCGAGCGCTTGAAGCTGGTCTGCAATTCCGGTGGCCTGACCCGCGAGGCGGCTGACGCGCTGCGAGGAGTCGGCAATCAGCGTCTCGGCCTGAGAGCGTTTCGCGCGGGCTTCGGCGGCGTTTGTCGTTGCGGCCTGCAAGGC
>CAZMAC010000426.1:0-1557 GCA_964564085.1 uncultured Hyphomicrobiaceae bacterium | reverse complement strand
GTCTGGCGCTCGACTTCGAGCCGCTGCAATACGGCGGCGCGCGTTGCTTCCTCCTCGCGGAAGGGTTGGATTTTGTCGGCTAATTCAGCCTGCGCGCGGGTCGCTGCCGATTCGGCCTGTGTGAACTGGCCCACCGCGCGGGTGACGTCCAGCAGCGCGGCTTCTTCGGTGGCGACATGGTCCGAGGCATGGCTCCAGAGCTGATGCGCCTGCATGGCCTCATGTTTGCGCAGCTCATTGGAGATTTCTTTATAGCGTAGAGCCTGGCGCGCCTGACGCTTCAAGCTCTGCAATTGCGAGCCGAGCTGGCCCATCACATCGCTCAGCCGCTCAAGATTGCTTTCGGCGGCTTTAAGGCGAAGCTCTGCCTCGTGGCGGCGGCTATGAAGTCCGGCAATGCCGGCGGCGTCTTCAAGAATGCGGCGGCGGTCTTGCGGCTTGGCGCTGATGATCTCGCCGATCTGGCCCTGGCGGACGAGCGCCTGGCTGCGTGCGCCGGTTGCGGCGTCGGCGAACAGGATTTGCACATCGCGCGCCCGGACATCTTTTGCGTTGATCTTGTAGATGGAGCCCGCCTCGCGCTGAATGCGGCGGGCGATTTCGAGCAAATCGGCATCGTTGAATTCGGCGGGCGCGCTGCGGGAACGATTGTCGATGGTGACGCTGACTTCGGCCATGTTGCGCGAGGGGCGCTTGTCGGTCCCGGCAAAGATGACGTCATCCATGGCGCCGCCGCGCATGCTTTTATAGGACGTCTCGCCCATCACCCAGCGTAGCGCTTCGAGAAGATTGGACTTGCCACAGCCATTCGGGCCGACGACGCCGGTCATGCCGGGCTCGATCAGGAGCTCGGTCGGCTCTACGAAGGACTTGAAGCCTAGAAGACGAAGACGTGTGATCTGCACTGGCAATCCCTCATGGCTCGCTGGCAGGGGCGCCAGAAACGAGCGGGCAGGGGTTAAGCCGGCTTTGCCGCAAGATTGAGATGCTGCTCAATAACGCGTTGCATCTCCTCAAAACTCATCGCGCCGCGGACCTGCTGGCCGTTGATGAAGAAGCTTGGCGTTCCCTTCACGCCAAGCCCCCGCCCCCGCTGTTTCACCCAATTTATCCCATCACTAATCTTTTGATTCGAAAGGCAACTGTCAAACGCTGCGCGGCTAAGGCCGGTGTCTTGAACAATTTTATAGATGAGGTCGGGATTCGGTGTGCGGGCGTTCCATCGGCCGCGGCTGGCCATAAATTTATCATTAATGCGGAAATATTGGCTCTCTGGGACGCAGCGCGCGGCATGGGCGGCAAGGGCGGAGGATGCACCGATCGGGAATTCCCGGTAGATATAGTGGACCTTGCCGGTGTCGATGTAGGCCGCCTTGAATTTCGGGAAGACCTTCTGGTGAAAGGCCCCGCAAAGCGGACAGCCGAGCGAGGCATATTCGATCAGGGTTACGGGCGCATTGACTTGCCCGAGCGTTCTCTCGGCAAGCGGTCCCGGCTTCATGAGGCCGGCCGAACTCGGCGAAGCATCGGCTTTGGAGGTCGAACCCGTCGTCAGGA
>CAZMAC010000425.1:0-3276 GCA_964564085.1 uncultured Hyphomicrobiaceae bacterium | reverse complement strand
TGCTTCTGCCCATTCGGCCAAGGTCATATCCTCCGCACCTTTGAGCTGCGCAAGGATCTTTTTGACCGGCTCGGCCGGTTGCGAGCCGTCCTCATTGCGATAGACCTGCCCGACCAGAGCGAGCGCCTCGATGAGCGTGGCGACTTTGAGTGTTTCCATCTCGTTTCAAGTCCAGTTTGGCCGCAACCTTCTGGGCAAAAGCGGCAAAAAGCGCCCTTAAAGCATTATCCTGGAGAACGCGATTGTTCGCGATGCCCTGGCGGACCGGAATGAAGATATCCCGCCAGACATCAATGCCGGGAAGAAACTGCTCAAGTTCGCTGAGCACGGCCTCTTCAGCCGGGCCGAGCTGTCCGCGCGCTGTAAATGTCGCCAGCACGCCGAGGACCTCGATCGACGGGCAGAGGCTTTTACGAAACTCCTTCAAATAGTGGACGAAGGTGACAGCGCCGCTTCGCGACATCGTGGTCAATGATGTCGGGACAAGCACATGCGTGGAGGCGCAGAACGCATTGATCGAGGCCATCGTCAGACGTGGCGGCGTATCGATGATGACGATATCGAAATCGCGCGCCAGCCGTGGGTCGGCGAGCTTGCGTGCCAGTGAAAAGCGCGGATCTTTCTCGCGTTCGCCGAGAATGAAGGCGGCGAACAACTTATCCTCGACATCGGCCAGCTCCAAAGATGTTCTCACCAGGCTCAGATCCGAGAAAGGCGCAACGCCCAACGCGGTGATCTGATTGTTATGGAACATGTCATAATCTTCGCTGAGGATCGCGTGAACACCGCCGTCGGCAATTTCGTATCGGGGCATGATGTGCGGAGGCAAAGCGACGGACAGGGACGCCTGAAAGTCAAGATCGACGGCAAGAACGCGATAGCCGGCCAGTGTCAAAGCAACGGACAGATTGGCGGCAACGCTCGTTTTTCCAACACCGCCTTTGAGATTGCCGACCGACAGGACCGGAACTGCCGGCGACGGTATCACCTTCGCTGGAAGCGTCGTCCAGATACTCATATTACATGACCTTGGAATATTGCTTCAGCCCCGAGGCGAAAGTCTCCAGATATCTCAGCCTCGAAAGCGCTTCCTCAAGCTCATCTTTTTTCTTGTCTAATTCACGGCGGGCCGCGCGCTCTTTAAGATAGCGCCATGCTCCAAACATGACGCCAATCAGTCCGAATAGACTTCCAAGTAACGTAATAACGCCTTCATATTCCACACCAAACTGATTGAGAGAGTCCATATTCGATACCATTACGCAGCAATGACCGGGTCACATCAAACGCATCTTCTGTATCACATACCATTTCTGCGAATGCGAATCTGCACCGTTCAAATACTATCGACCAAAATCGCACAACTTTTACGCGAAACAGATAGGCAAATGACACAAGCGGTTCGATGGTGAAAGGACACAATCGCTGTTGCCGATCGGCCTCAGATCAGGTTACAGTAAAGCCAGATTGGGAGACCGGCGAATGAACCAACCTCATGCGACGCAGGAAGCGTTTTCCCTTTTGGAGTCCCGTGTCAGCACGGCTGAACAGGAAATCGAGGGCGAAAAGCTTGTCTCACGCTACATTCTCAATCAGGCCCGGCAGAATGGGGACGAGCTAGCCGTCGTGAAAACACGTCTTGACCGTGTTGAACAGAAGGTCGACCGGATCGAGTCAGAGCTGATGTCGCTACGCGGGGATTTTTCTTCGCTCAAGAATAATATCTCTTCGCTCAAGCAGAGTTTGCCCACCATCGTCGCCGATGCCATGCGTGATGTGTTACGCGAGAACAAGATAGGTTAACCGATCCTAAAATCGGCTTTTTTACAGAATAATACGTTTAATACTAGTCTAAGCCGTCATTTCATTTCATCATTACAATCACTTAACACAAGTATCTTGCACGCCGTCATATCACTGTTACACTTTTTGTGTGACCGGGTCCTTAGAGACCCGTCAAAGGGTCGAAATGTCTAAGGCCGGCACGAATTGCGCGGCAAGGTTGAGCCGCAGGCGGCTTAGATATTTTGAGGGAAGGGTCGTCACGGCAATCGCCGCGCTAGGTTGAAACCTTAGTGTGGTAGGTCTCGATGATAGGACGAACTTCCCGAACCTTGATCGCCGTTGCGGCGTTGTTTTCCTTCTCAACTTCCCTTCTCGCCCACGATAGCTGGATTTCACGCGGAGGCTTTCGCGGGCCCCAAAATGGCGAATGGTGCTGCGGCGCGGAAGACTGCTTCGTGGTTCCATCCTCGGCAGTCAAAACAGGTAATACCGGCTTCGAGCTGCTGAATAACAAAGAAACCGTCCCCTACAAAGAAGCCCTGCCAAGCGCCGACGGCCAATATTGGCGATGCCATCGCCCCAATGGCAGCCGCCGTTGTTTCTTTGCGCCTATAACGGCGTTTTAGAGCATCTTCTGAAAAGGCCTGTGCCCGCGAATGCGGGTACGGGAGCCAGAACGCGGGATAATGGAAGGGCTTATTGGCCCTATCGGCGCAATCGAAAGTTCGACTGTGGGCAGGCGTCGGAAGTGACGATAAAGATGCTTTAAGCTCGTCCGGCCTGCCCGATTTGCTCATCATCGATGCGCATCTTCGCTTCTGTTCTCGTCGCGATCCACGCGCCGCGCGCAAAACAGATCAGCATCAACAATCCGCCGAAAACCCATGCCGATACAATCGTGCGCGCAGCCAATTCGGCAAGCCAGCCGAGCGGCGGATCGGGGTCGAGTTCCATAGCCGGCATGATCACGGGAAGCGAGGTCAGCAGATAGCCCGGCCAGAACAGCCACCGCGTTATCAAATCCTCAGGCAATGGTAGCTTACCGCCGAGATAAAGGGCGAGCGGGAGAAGGGCTAACAGATAATAATGCGTCCAGCTCAGCGGACTGATAATCAGAGCCAGAAGAATCACCATCGAAAATTGCAGGAGATCGTGCGGCGTCGGTTCTTCTTTTCCGGATAATGAGAGGCCGCGCCTCTCAGCGCGCAGCATCAGCCAGGCAAAACCGCCTAAAAGAAGGACCAGCATGGAATAACGCACGATCTTTTGCTCCAAAGCCGGTTCAATGGGCCCCCAATAAAGAAGCTCGGTCGTCCCCGTCGATAGGCGCATTAAAAAACCGTCAATCGATTGGACGTTAAAGGCCGGCATCGCCTTGCCAATGTTCGACCGGATCACCTCATCGAACCATTGAACATGCGCATCAAATCAGACTGAAGGGAATGATAGCAGGACCGCAATCCAAATTGGGGTCGCGCCGCCAGCGACAAT
>CAZMAC010000424.1:0-3276 GCA_964564085.1 uncultured Hyphomicrobiaceae bacterium | reverse complement strand
TCTTTTGTCCCAAAACCGGTGCCCACTTTTGGGAGACACGCTGTAGCGGCTTGAAAAAAGGGGCGGAGCTGGCGCATAACTCCAAGGCACAGCGATTGCGGACGTGGTGGAACAGGTAGACACACAGGACTTAAAATCCTGAGGCGCAAGCCGTGCGGGTTCGAGTCCCGCCGTCCGTACCAGAAGCCGTCTTGGTTCGTCCGGGGCGTTCCATTAACTCATTGTAAACTATAAGAAAAAGAATTTTACGTTTCCATAATCATCCGCCTATTTCCGCTTGCATCCAAGAAATTTGTTGCTATTTCCGTTGGCATTGGCGGGCCATATTGAGGAAATACCAACATGCCACTCACGGATACCGCTCTTCGTAAAGCCAAGGGCGCTGCAAAGCCATATCGAAAGGCCGATGGCGGCGGGCTTTTCATTCTTGTAAATCCAAATGGTAAACGTTTATGGCGGCTCGCATATCGTTTTGCCGGCAAACAAAAAAGGATGGCGCTTGGCGTTTACCCGATTGTAAGTCTTGCAGCTGCTCGCAAAGCGCGTGACGCCGCAAAAGAACAGCTCGCCCGAGGTCTTGACCCGGCCCAAATTCGCAAGCATGAAAAGCAAGCTTTGCGAATGGCGACTGGAAACTCTTATGAGGCGATCGCCCGCGAATGGTATGATGCGCAACTTGCGCGTTGGACACCGGAACATGCCGGTCGTGTGATACGCCGGCTTGAACGCGACATTTTCCCTTATATCGGTAAGCGGCCCATTTCGGAGATCGAGCCGCCAGAATTGCTCGATGTTTTACGTCGCATTGAAGCCCGTGGAGCTCTGGATATCGTCAAACGTCAGCGCGAGCATTGTGGACAAATCTTTCGTTTCGCCATTGCCAGCGGGCGAGCCAAGAGAGACCCCGCAGCTGATCTGCGCGGTGCATTAAAAGCGTCACCACCCAAACAGCATCTTGCTGCGATGCCTCGCAATGAGCTTCCCAGCTTTCTCCGCCAACTCGATGATTATGACGGCGACCCGATAACGCGGTTGGCGTTAAAATTTACTATACTCACGCTTGTACGCACGAAAGAGCTGCGTTCTGCGGAATGGCGGGAACTCGAGGGACTCGGCTGGGATACGCCGCTCTGGCGCATTCCAGCGGCGCGCATGAAGATGCGCCGCGAGCATATAGTACCCCTTCCGCACCAAGCCGTTGCGATCTTAAAAGAGCTTCACCCGCTCACGAGCTACAGCCCTTATCTCTTCCCATCGGCGAGCAAGAAAGGCTTCATGAGCGAAAATACACTGCTCTATGCGCTCTATCGCATGGGCTATCACTCCCGGGCGACCGTGCATGGTTTCAGATCTGTGGCGTCAACAATTCTGAATGAGAACGGCTTTAATGCGGATTGGATCGAGCGTCAGCTTGCGCATGATGAAGCCAACAAAATACGTGGGGCTTATAATGCGGCACAGTACCTCCAAGGACGGCGAGAAATGCTTCAATGGTATGGGGACTATCTTGATAAGCTTGTCCATGAGCGGGCGGCACCTTCTCCCAAGGCCGAACAGCTTAGCGCCATGGTCTAAGGCATTTGCGCAAAGAACGGGTGATTCCATGCCTGTCAGGCGAGTGAGTGTGAGCTGAGAAGGCTTTGAGCAGGAGTATTCGTCATGCGGATCGCAAAGGTCAAAAGGAGACGCGGCCGTCCGAGCGTGCGCAAGCTTTGGGATCGCTATTTGCGTTTGATGGACGAAAAGGTGCTGAGCGGCATAACGGCGAATGCGGCCGCTGTTGAGGTTGTGCGTGAGCATTTCCATCGCATGCCATCAGGCTCAACCTTCGTTGAGCGGACACGAGAAAGCACGGTCCGCATGCTGAAAAAGCATTATCCGGATTGGGTGGCCGAGCAAGAGCGGCTGGCGGCCGAATGGCAACGCTTTGAGGAGCTCAAGGCCAAACTGGCGCCTCTCACCGAGGCCCTGGCCAAAATCGCAGCCCAGCCGCGGATCCAGGCGATGATCAATGCGTTCGGCTTAAGAGGCGATAAGTCGGATATCGTTCCGGAGCATCTCAGACAGCTCGCGACATCTTTTGGCATTCAGAGTGACGATTACTTTAAACAGCGAATTAAGTCCCAAAATCCTGTCAATAAAGTCCCAAATAACACAAGTTAAAGTCCCAAATAGGGGGCTTTTTAAATCCCAGAATACTTTCGATCTTCTATCTTATCAAGCTGCCCTTGTGCGGTGTAAGAGGAGATAGGCGATGGAGATCCGTACCCAAAAATTCATTCGGCTGCGTGACGTGATGAGCAGCACCGGTCTGTCACGCTCAACAATCTATGAGCTGATTGCCAAAGATGCCTTTCCAAAACAGATCCATCTGACGTCCAAAAGTGTTGCCTGGTCGGCGGAGGAGGTGCTCGCCTGGCAAGAAGCACGACTTGCTGAACGCGATGCTGCGTATGAGGGGGGACGGTGAATATGATGGATCCCTACGATTCGATTTTTCAGAACCATACGGGCTCGTCTAACGCCAAGGCATTTGTTTCGACCCGAACCATTCAAGAGGCCGTGAAAGGGCGCGAGACAGAAATTCTCGATGCGCTCGGCATCGATTGGCGCAAAGGCCGGCCGCATATGACCTGCCCCTATCCAGACCATGACGATCGCAATCCGTCCTGGCGCTGGGAGGAAAGCCAAGCGCGGGCTCATTGCACGTGTTCTCAAAGCCAGACGATCTTTGATGTGCTGATGAAGCTTGAAGCCCTTGACTTTGAGGCCGCCAAGCTGCGCGTCGCACAGCTGCTGGGCCGCAATGACCTGATCCGCGAGCGGGCAAAGACGCGGAAATTTCAGGCCACCGATGCTGAGAGCCTTCTTAAGCCACCGCAGGCGGATCAGGACGATCGCCTCGCGGCTCAATATCTGGCCCATCGTTTGGATGTGCCGGTCGAGACTGTCCCAATGCCGGCAACACCTGTCACCGGGTTCAAGGCGCTTGCCTATTTCGATGCGCCGGCACCGACAAAAGGCCGGGGCCGGCCATCAAAGCCGGTTCACATTGGCGATTTTCCCTGCGCGGTGTTCGCAACCGTCAATGCCCAAGGCAAACGCCACGCCCATCGGATCTATCTTGCGCCGGGCGGAGCCGGTAAGGCCGATTTGGGTATGGGACCGAACGGGCAGCACCGCAATCCAAAGAAATCCGCCAAGGTCACCGATGGCGAGAGCACAGCGGGGTGCTCGGTGATCTGGGGGAATCCGGAGCAGGCGTCGTTAATCTTG
>CAZMAC010000423.1:0-3285 GCA_964564085.1 uncultured Hyphomicrobiaceae bacterium | reverse complement strand
TCCTGGTTGTCTCGGTCGCCTTATACGGCATGTCGACCTTCGAAGGCCCCCTAATGAGCGTCAAAGCGGTCAACTCGCTATCGCATTATACCGACTGGACGATCGGACATGTGCATTCCGGCGCGCTGGGCTGGGTTGCCATGGTCTCCTTCGGGGCGGTCTATTGCCTGGTGCCGTGGCTGTGGAAACGCAAGGAGCTCTACTCGCTGCGTTTGGTCGAATGGCACTTCTGGGTCTCGACCATCGGCATCCTGCTCTATATCACCGCCATGTGGGTGTCCGGTATTACCCAAGGGCTGATGTGGCGCGCTTATGACTCACTTGGTTTCCTGCAATACTCCTTCGCAGAGACAATGGACGCAATGCATCCTTACTATGTGATCCGTGCGATTGGCGGTCTGCTCTTCGTCATCGGCGCACTGATCATGGTCTACAATCTTTGGATGACGGCGCGCGGCGCCGTCGCCGGGGAACCGGTGGCAGACCGCGAGCCCGAATCGTCACGGCCTATGCCTGCAGAATAAGGAGATCAGACATGAAATTCTCGCACGGCATATTTGAAAGACATTCACTGGTCCTTACAATCGGCATTCTGATCGTGGTGGCGATCGGTGGATTGGTTCAAATCGCGCCTCTCTTCTGGCTCGGCTCGACAATCGAAAAAGTCGAAGGGATGCGTCCATATTCGCCATTAGAACTTGCGGGACGGCAAATCTACATCCGCGAGGGGTGTTACAATTGTCATAGCCAAATGGTGCGCGCCTTGCGTGACGAGGTCGAACGTTATGGCCATTACAGCCTTGCCGCTGAAAGTATGTACGATCATCCCTTTCAGTGGGGATCGAAGCGGACCGGACCGGATCTGGCTCGTGTCGGCGGCAAATATTCGGATGACTGGCATGTCGCACACATGACGAAACCGCGCAGCGTCGTGCCAGAGTCCATTATGCCCGGTTATCCGTTTTTGGCAGAGCGCACGCTCGAATATGACGATATAGAAGACCATCTGAAGACAAATCGGATCGTTGGTGTTCCTTACACGGATGAGATGATCGAGAATGCCAAGGCCGACCTCGAAGCGCAAGCTGTTCTGTATTCCGATGGATCGGCGGACGTCCTGAGCCGTTATCCCAAGGCGCAGGTGCGAACCTTTGACGGTGATCCTTCGAAAGTGTCAGAGCTTGATGCGCTCATTGCCTATCTGCAAGTCCTTGGTACGCTCGTCGATTTCACCAAATTTGATGCAACCGGCCCCAATCTGAGGTAATCGCGCCTGCCATGACTTACGAAGACGTTAGAGCTTTTGCTGGATTGGCCGGCTTGTTTCTCTTCATAGGCCTGTTTATAGGCGTGCTGATTTACACCTTCTGGCCAGGCAACAAAAAACGCTTTGAGCGTGCGCGACATATTCCGCTTGACGACGATCCAGAAGACCACTCACCGAGAGGCGACAATGGCCGCGAATAAAGAAATTGATGACGTAACCGGCGTTGAAACGACCGGACATGAATGGGACGGTATCAAGGAACTGAACAAGCCGTTGCCGAAATGGTGGCTCTATGTCTTTTACGCGACCATCATTTGGTCCATCGGTTATTGGATTGCCTATCCGGCCTGGCCGCTTGTCTCCGGCTATACGCAAGGGGTGCTCGGCTATAGCCAGCGTTCGGTCGTGATGGAAAATATCGAGCAGGCCAAAGCGGCTCAGTCCGAATCCAATCAGGCCATCGCCAGCGCCTCGCTGGAAGAGATCAAATCGTCGCCCGATCTGCTGCAATTCGCTATGGCCGGCGGGCGCGCAGCCTTCGGCGACAATTGTGCGCCCTGCCATGGACGGGGCGCGCAAGGCTTTAAGGGCTATCCAAATCTGAATGATGACGCCTGGATCTGGGGCGGAACACTCGATGCGATCCACCAGACAATCCAACACGGCATCCGAAATGGTTCTGACGAGGCGCGTATTGGCGAAATGCCCCGTTTCGGTCTAGATCAGCTTTTGACCAATGACCAGATTTCCGATACTGCCGACTATATCCTTTCAATTTCCGGTTTGGACTACGATGCGGCTGCGGCCGAGCGCGGTAAGGTGCTCTACGAAGAGAATTGTCTTGCCTGTCATGGCGAGGAGGGCAAAGGTAATTACGACCTCGGCGCGCCGAATCTAACCGATGCGGTCTGGCTTTTCGGATCTGATAAGGCGGACATTGTCACAAGCATTCAAACAGGCCGGGGCGGCGTTATGCCGGGTTGGTCCGACCGTTTGGATGAGAATACCATCAAGAAACTGACGGTCTACGTTCATTCGCTCGGCGGCGGTCAGTAATACGCAAAGCTTTGGCGTCTGTTTGCGAAGGAGCGCCATATGTCTTGCGGATGCGCAGCTATTTAGCGCAAGGCTTGGTGGCGCAATTGGCTTTGACAGAGATGCAGCAAAAGTTTGAACCTGCTGAAGCGGCTCCCGGCGTTCAGCAGGTTGATGTAAAGCCGGTCAACGCGAAGACTGAGCGAACGCTCTATGCCGGGCGCGAGCCGATCTATACCAAGCGCGCGCGCGGCACGATCCGGTGGGACAAATGGATGGTCATGGCTGTGACACTCGGCATCTATTACGCCCTGCCATGGCTGCGCTGGGATCGCGGTCCGAACCTGCCGGACCAGGCCTTTCTGCTGGATTTTGCCAATCAGCGGCTTTATATGTTCGGCCTCGAAATCTGGGCGCAGGAACTTTACTTCATTACTGGCCTCTTAATTCTAAGCGCGCTCGGTCTGTTCTTTGTGACCGCAATCGCCGGCCGCGTCTGGTGCGGCTATACCTGCCCCCAAACGGTTTGGACCGATTTGATGATCGTGGTCGAACGCTTCTGGCAAGGGGACCGGAATGCGCGGATGCGGCTGGCAAAAGCGCCCTGGACCTTTGATAAAATCTGGAAGATCAGCGCAACACATCTGAGCTGGATCCTGATCGGGCTCGCCACGGGCGGCGCCTTTGTCTTCTATTTCCGTGACGCGCCAACGCTGGCAATGGAATTCATCAATTTCGAAGCGCCATTCATTGCCTATCTGTTCGTCGGCATCTTCACCGCAACGACTTATGTGCTAGGCGGCCTCGCCCGCGAACAGGTCTGTATTTATATGTGCCCGTGGCCGCGTATTCAGGGCGCGATGTTTGATGCGGATTCTCTCCTGGTCACCTATAGCCGCTATCGCGGTGAGCCGCGTGGCCCTCATAATAAAGGCGAAAGCTGGGAAGGCCGGGGCGATTGCATCGATTGCAAGCAGTGTGTG
>CAZMAC010000422.1:0-3287 GCA_964564085.1 uncultured Hyphomicrobiaceae bacterium | reverse complement strand
GAAGCGGGGCCGAGTGGGCCGGACCCGGTACGGGGTTAGATGCAAAAGGCGTCGCCCAAAAAGCTACAATTATCGATGAAGCCCTTGCGCATCATGGCGCGTCTGGCGACAACGCTGCGGAAATCTTGCGCAAAGTTGGAGGCCGCGAGACGGCGGCAATTGCAGGCGCGGTCCTGGCGGCGCGCCATAAGCTGATCCCTGCCATTCTCGACGGTTATGTCGTCACGGCCAGTATTGCCCCGCTGTTTCAGGAAAACCCGGCAATAATCGGCCATTGTCTGGCAGGCCATCTCTCGGCTGAACCCGCCCATGCGAGGCTGCTTGAGCGGATGGGTTTGCAGCCGATCCTCGACCTCGGCATGCGTTTAGGAGAGGGAACCGGCGCAACGCTTGCAATCGCTGTCTTGCGCGCCGCTGTCACAGCTCATAATGAAATGGCCACATTCGCCGAAGCCCGGGTCGCGCAGCGGGATCGTGATGGGACATGAAAGCGCCGGATAAAGTCACTTTGAGGAAATGGACAGAAGAACTCGGCCTTGCCATTGGCCTTTTGACGCGCCTGCCTTTACCGAAATTTGAAAATCGCACAGAGGCGACAATGGCCTCGGCATTCTGGGCCTATCCTTTGGCAGGTGCACTGATCGGGCTAGCGGCTGCGGGCGTTTTCTGGGCCGCAATCGCGATCGGGTTCACCTCGCTTGTCGCTGCGCTTCTGGCCATAGCTATGAGTGTTGTTGCGAGCGGCGGCTTTCATGAAGACGGTTTGAGCGATTTCTGGGATGGTTTAGGCGGTGGGCGAACGCGAGAGAAAAAGCTCGCCATTATGCGCGACAGCCATATCGGCACCTATGGGGGGCTCGCGCTTCTTTTAACACTTGGTTTGCAAACGGCTCTCATTATCGATCTGCATCATTATGCCGGGCTGACGACCGTAATTTGCGCGTTGATCGCGGTCGAACTGACAGCACGTGGAGCCATCGCCATACCGATGGCTTTTCTCAATCCAGCCCGCCAGGACGGCCTCGGACAATCGCTAAGTGGTCTGCAAAACAAAACACTCATCATGGCCGTTCTCATCGCCATCGCGATCCCGGCGGCACTTCTTGGCTTGAATGGCTTAATATTGGTCGGCGGCGGCGTTATTGGAGCGGCAGCCATCACGATGCTTGCAGGCTATTATCTGAATGGCTTTACGGGCGACGTTCTCGGTGCAGCCGCGTCAACCGCAAAACTGACGGCATTCGGCGTGCTCGTTTTTTCGGTGACGCCATGATCTGGCGTTCCGCTCTGATCCTCGGAGGAGCCCGGTCGGGAAAGACAAAGCGCGCGCTGACTTTGGCCGAATCTTTTGCTAAGCGCCATTATATCGCGACCGCCGAAGCGCTGGATGCTGAAATGCGGGCGCGGATCGAAATGCACAAGCGCGAGCGCGGCTCAGCGTGGACAACGATCGAGGCACCGCTCGATCTCAGCGGCGCAATCGCGGGGCTTTCGTCCGATGATGCAGTTTGCGTCGTCGATTGCCTGACCCTCTGGCTGTCAAATCTGATGGGCGCAGGTCTCGATGTTGAGGAAGCGACGTCTGGCCTTTGCGAGGCCATCTCAGAGACGAAACCGGCAATCATCCTCGTTTCGAATGAAGTCGGGCTCGGGCTCGTTCCTGACACGCCGCTAGGTCGCGCCTTTCGGGATCATCAGGGCCGGCTCAACCAGGCCCTCGCTGCGGCTGCCGACCACGTGGAGTTTGTTGCCGCAGGTCTACCGCTGCAATTAAAGCCTTGAGATAGGCCCTGCTGACCGTGCCGACATCGACAAACCCATCGTCGCAATTGCCTGACTTTTCAAAGTAAAACACATGACGTTTGCAACAAAACCGTATTAATTATATCTTCTCATGCTCAATCCGAAAAAGCCTGACCCACACTCTATACGAACAGGCAATTTTTCCGGGCGCATAGCTCAGTTGGTAGAGCAGCTGACTCTTAATCAGCGGGTCCAAGGTTCGATCCCTTGTGCGCCCACCAAGGAAATCAAAGATTTAGCAGACGCTAGCGTAAAATAATTTTCTCCGGGTAAGCAGGAGGTAAGCACTGGGTGTCGTTTTCCATCGCAATTGGCAGAAGTTGAATTTTCGTCCTTGCGTACTGGATGTCTGAGTATGCTATCAGCTTGTCGGGCCCGTCGCAGGCGTCGAAATGCAAGCAAATTCAAGTGCTTATATTTCGCGTCGTAACAATCCTGCGGTGTCGTTCCTGTCATTGTGCCCCGTCAGCATAACGTCCATGCTGCGAATCCACCTCCATTCCAAAAATTGGGAGAACGCCGGTCTGTCGTGTCCAAGAAGGCAGTGAGATTTCGTCACCGCCGTTTCACGAAAACGATCCACCGAGCGGTCTCGCGTTTGCCTGAGACGCCGAAGTTTCAAACATTTGCCGTTGGAGGCACAATGCATATCGTTCGCTCGGCGCCTCGGCGGCGTTTGATGACGAAGCCTGCTGTACGCAGAACCGGCGCAGGGCGCTTGACAGCCGTGCCGAGGGCGCTTGGGCTCCTCGGGAGCTACCAACTGGTTCAGGTGTTTCAACATTTGGCTGGCAGTTCCCTCCCAGGCAGTTCGGATATGTTCTTTGATCGCCGCAGCGATCGCATCAGATTCGAAAGCCGCCATTGCCGTATCATGCTGATTGGCGCGATAGGCGTCTAGAAAATCGCTGGACTGCCAGCCAAGTCCGGACGCGGCCGCCGTCATAAGCTTGATGAGATCGGCCATCCTGGGATAGTGCGCCAATCTGACCTCTGGCAAATGCCGCAGCGCAGATGAGAGTGCGTTGAGCAAAATCCAAAATATGCGCGGCTGTACCTCCTCCCATGCTGTCCAGAACTGATCTTCAGGCTGCCGCTCGGTATCAGGAATTGGCGCCAGTGGAACAACGATGGCGCGGCTTGCCAGATCCGGGCGACCAGCAAGCTCAGCAATGCCATTGAGAATAAGCGGGTGCACGGCACGGAACACCGATTCCTGCCGATTGGTATGGAGCATCCGGGTGGAAAAAGCTCCGTCTGTGGCAATACGACAGAGACCGTCGGATAGCCAGTTTGGCATGCCGCTCAAATTGTCATAAGCCAAGACCCAGGAGTGGCCGGTGGCGACAAAGAGATCTTCTTCCGTGCGCGGCATTGCGCGTATAGGAGCCCGATTGGGATCAACGAGCGAGCGCAACAGCCGGCTGACCGTGCTTTTGCCAGCCCCCTGCTCACCATTTAGGATAAGAATCGGTTTGGGGCCT
>CAZMAC010000421.1:0-3299 GCA_964564085.1 uncultured Hyphomicrobiaceae bacterium | reverse complement strand
CCTGCAGGACGCGCACGAACAAGCCGACCAGGGGGACGTTCAGCAGCAACAGCATGATGTTGGCAATGAAAAGCGCCGCGATCAATCCCCAGACGATATCGGGATTGTTTTGGAATAGAAGCGGCCCAGGCGTAATGTTGAGCGTCAGAAGCATCGCCAGAAGTACCGCCGTCGTGCCGCTGCCGGGAACGCCGAGCGACAGCATCGGGATCAGCGCCCCGCCCGCTGAGGCATTGTTACCGGCTTCGGGCGCGGCCAGGCCCCGTTCATCGCCCTTACCGAAGGTTTTGTCTTTATCGGAGACCCTCTTTTCCATCGTGTACGCCACAAAACTGCCGAGCGATGCGCCGGCTCCGGGGAGTACACCGGCAATGAAGCCAATGCCTGAACCGCGCATCACTGCACCGAAGCATTTTTTCAAGGTCGGTAAAGGTACCGTAATTCGGTCGACCTTCGCGCCGCTGGGCGTTCCCTCGCCCTTATGCTCCATGAACAGGAAAACTTCAGAAATGGCGAACAGACCAACAATCGCGACAAGAAAGTCGATCCCTTCCAGCAGATGGATATTGCTGAAGGTAAAGCGCTGGGTGCCCGTAGATCCGTCGATACCGATCATTGCGATGCCCAGTCCGAGCGCTGCGGCGATTGCGGATTTACCCTGATTGGCGCTGGAGACGCCGCCGAGTGTTGCAAAGGCGAGCGTGAAAAGGGCGAAATATTCGGCAGGCCCGAACAGAAGTGCGACCTGAACCAGCAAAGGAGCAAAGAGTGCAACCCCGATTGTGGCCAGGAAACTCCCGGCGAAAGAAGCCACCCCGGAAAGCGCAAGCGCTTCCCCGGCCTTGCCCTGCCGGGCCATCGGATAACCGTCGAGCGTCGACATCATCGCCGGCTCGTCGCCGGGAATGTTGATCAGGATACTGGAAATGCGCCCGCCATACATTGCGCCGAAATACACGCTGGTGAGCAGGATCATGGCAGGCGTGGCGGGTAGCCCAAGTGTGAAGGCCAGCGGGATGAGAATGGCCACGCCATTGGACGGACCGAGCCCCGGCAGCGCGCCGATGATCGTGCCAAGAAAACAGCCGATCAGCGCGAGCCCGATATTCTGCCAGGTGAGCGCGACTTCAAAGCCCTGGGCAAGATTGCTCAGAATATCCATGGCTCAAAATCCTAAAGGACCTTTGGCAAGCGAAAGGCCGAGAATGAGATGGAAAATCGTATAGATGCCGAGCGAAACGCCGATGCCCGAGACGACGGCCCAATGTGGGGCGCTGCCGAGCCGCCAGCTTATCAGCGTTGCCGCAATGGCCGTGGCGATGACAAAGCCAAGCTGTTCGAGCGTGAGCGCATAGGCGATCAGAATGATGATCGCAAAGATGATCTCCCCCCAGCGCCCGATCGTCGGCCAGTCCGGCTCGGCATCCGGCCTCAGCAAAATGTACAAGGAGGCGATGCCGAGCACGGCGCCGATGATGATTGGGAAGCTACTGGGGCCGAGCGGGTCGACGATGAAGCCTGTCTCGATCTGGGTGGCGCTCCAAATAAACGCCAGCGCCAGAACAAGACCGATTGCACCCAGCAAACGGTCCGAGCTCACTTGATCAATCCGATATCTTTCGAGATCGCCTTGATGTCGTCCACTTGCTGCTTAACGAATTCGGTCAACTCCGCGCCGGATTTGCCGAAAGGCATAAGCCCATTATCCGACATCACCTTCTTCCATTCATCGGAGGCATAGACTTCAGCTATGGTGTTCGACCAGTAATCATAGGCTTCGTCGGACATCCCGCCTGGTGCATAAAAGCCGCGCCAATTGGCACCAAGCGCATCGATACCCTGTTCCTTGGCGGTCGGAATATTTCCAAGATCGCCAGGCAGCCGTTCCGGAGCCAGGACTGCGAGAACCCGTAAATCGCCGGACTCCATGAAGCCGAGCGCCTCGGAAATGTCACCGGAGAATGCCTGAACATGGCCGCCGACAAGTTGTGTGACAGCTTCTCCTCCACCCTGGTAAGCGACGTATTTGATCGACCTGACATTCTCGATACCCGCAGCCTTTGCCGCAATGAGCACCTTCAGATGATCCCATCCGCCAACTGCACTACCCCCGGCAATAGAGACTTTGGTGGGATCGGCTTTGACAGCCTCCAGAAGGTCGGAAAGGGATTTATACGGACTGTCTTTCGTAACGCCGATTACGCCATAGTCGGCCCCGACTGTGCCAACCCAACGGACCTGGTCTGCGGTCAAACCGGCGAACTGCCCCTGAGCGAGCCGTGTGGTCGTCGCGGTCGATGCGGCAACGATCAAATTATTGTCGTCATTCCGTTTTGCGACAACTTCTGCAAAAGCAACAGCGCCGCCGCCACCGGCTTTGTTCGTGACCTGCACCGGACCAGGCGTTTTCTTCTGGTCAAAAAGTGCCTTGCCAACCTGCCGGCAGGTGAAATCCCATCCGCCGCCGGGATTGGCCGGCGCGATACATTCCGGATTTTGCGGCTCGAACGCTGCGGACGGCGCGGCAAATGCGGCAACCGCCATTGCCGCAAAAATCGATTTAGCAAACAGCTTGCCCATGATGTTCCTCCCTTTGATCCTTATTTGTGCAGATTAACCGCTGAGCCGAGGCTCTGCTAGGTTCTTTTTTGGATTCTCAAGGGGCGAGTGGTTGCGGGAGGCCGAATTTCGAATTGAGCTGGGTCGATACTAACTTCTGGCGATAGGGCTTTTTCGCCAAGTTTTTCGGCCTAGCCACAAAAATAAGCTGTAGCCCCATTCCAGAATGGTCCTAATGATGGGTAAGCGTGCAATTTGGCCGATAGTCTTAAATCTCGGCAAATGCGTCCAGAGCTCTGCAAAAGCTTGAGCGCCGTCTATTAGAGTACCATCTGAGCGGCGCATATGAAACCGGCGCATCGCCGCCTCCCGGGTCAGACCGGGCGCGACATCATTTTTGTCAGGCCGGGATATGTCGACCCAGTCGATTGTCTCAGCACCTTTCTGACGCTGGTAAAAGCCTATTTCTCTGCTGCAAAGCGGACAAGCGCCGTCATAAAAGACTGTCGGATTTCTTTCTTTCACAAGATCCACCGATTTTTAAATTGGGTCCCAATTACATTCGTACGGAAGGAACTAAGTATTGTAGGTGGTAGGTTGAATGCGCCGACTTACCGCATGCTAGAGCAAAGCGCGTCCAATCGGACGCGGACAGTTGCTCTAACCCTTTAAGATAGATCAACCGACCTTCAAATGATTCCATTTGAAGGTCGGTTGATCTAGGCGCGGCCGCAAGTTTC
>CAZMAC010000420.1:0-3304 GCA_964564085.1 uncultured Hyphomicrobiaceae bacterium | reverse complement strand
TCAGGCGTGAGGTTGCCTGGTAGGAACGCTCCAATTCCAGGAGCAGTGTCATCTCATAGTCGAGATTAACGCCGGTGACTTTCGTCAGCGAATCCAATGAGCGTTCATAAACCGCGGTGCGGAACTCAAACTCATTTGTCGCTCTTTGCCGGACCTCTTGCAGCCAGCCGACCGAATTCGAAGCAAAATCAGTCAATGTCGTGGATGTACCGGCGTCGGCCACGGGGTCGAATGCGATCGGAGTATAGAAATTGTCCTGAAGCTCTCGCAGCCGGTCAGAAAAGCCAGCGGCGCCGGAGCTGTTATATATGTAGGCAGCACCGTTAAATCCGCCGTCACGGAGCAGAAAGGCATCGCCGCCCTGGGTTGGGTCGGCGGCAGGATCGACCTGTATCTGCCCGGCAATGCCCGGGAAGACAGTGCCTGCAGCCGGCACGGCCGGTGAGCCGGAATAGGTAAACAAGCCAGTGGCATCGGGAAGCGCCGGAATTGCGCTTTGATCGCTTTCCGCAAAAGCGGTGATCAGCCCCCGTGCGATTTCATCCAGCTGATTTTGATAGGTCACGGTGATCTCGTCACGAATCTCCGTGAGCCCCTTAAGCCGGCCGGAGTTGATCGGCAGAGCGGCCGCATTGCCCGTCACCCGGACACCATCAACCATGATCGCATTGCCGGTAACCGTAGCATCGAAGGTCAGTGTCGGGTCGAAGCTGACCGTGCGCGCCTTTTTTTCGAACAATGTGACGCCGCTATCGGTGAAAATCACGAGATCATTGTTCTCGCGGGCAAGCGTCCGTATACCGATTTCACGTGAGATTTCGGATAGAAGGCCATCACGCGTGTCCAGAAGGTCTGTCACATCATTGCCGAACTGCGTGCCAATGACGATATCGTTATTGGTCTCTTCGAAACGGGCGAGAAGGCTGTTGAGGTTTGCGACGGAGTCAGCAATTTGCGCGTCGGCCTCGGTCCGGGTCTGCTGCACCAGAGAGGTCGCTTCGTTCAGCGTATTTGCCGTGTCGATCGCGGAATTGATGGCCGTTTGTGCTCTTATGGCGTCTTGCGGCGCTGTCGCGAACTGCTGAAGCGCATCAGCCAGCTGGCTCAGAGCGCCAGCTGGTGAGGATTCCTGTTCGACATCGTTGATCGTCCGGTTGAGTTTGTCGAGAGACTCAACGACGACCTCCTGCTGCCCGGCCGCGGAGTTGGAATTGATGAAGTTTGCAAACAGCGCTTCATTGGATGTACGCGTGATGGCCGCGAGACGGACACCGAGACCGTTTGGCGCGGTCTCGGTATGCGCAACCTTGCGCGTTGCTGAGTCATTCCCGGCGTTTGCGACATTGCGTGAAACAACCGAGGTCTGCTCCGAAAGGACGGAGAAACTCGATCGCGCAATCTCGAAGCTGGACGTCAGTCCCATTCCCTCACCTATGACCGATCAAAAATGTGTGCGGCCGTTACCGTTTCAAGTTCACAAGAACGTCGAGCATATCGGCGCCCGTTTGAAAGACCTTGGAATTCACCGAGTAATGACGTTCAGCCTCGATCATATCGGTCAACTCATTGGCAAGATCGACAGTCGATTGCTCAAGAGAATTGGATGCAATGCTTCCAAGCCCGGCTTGGGTTGGAAATCCGATGGTGAGATCACCCGATGTTGCTGTCGGTGTGTAAACATCACCCACGAGAGGGCCAAGATTATCCGGGCTCGCGACATTAGCGAGCGGGATCTGATAGGTTTGCACGCGCGCGCCGGTTTCGTAGACAGCGTACACAATACCCAGATCGTCGATCTCGACCCTATCGATTGCGCTGGGTCCATTACCGTTCACACTCGCATCGACGACGATATAGTCCGCTTCGAGCTGACTGGATTGCGAGATATCCAGAAGCAGTGAACTGCCGTTTGGTATCGGGACAGTGACGCTGGTCGGGCTGGCGCCCGCCAAAGCCCCTGTCGTACCGTCATAAGTAATTGTACTTGTGACCAGCGGTGGATTGCCATAAGGGAATTCGCCAGTAGCGGGCGCATCGGCGCGGTCGTAAACGGTGAGTTCCCAGGTGTTCGCCGCAGTTTTGGCCCAGAAAATATCGATCGTGACCTCGGTTCCCAGGTTTGCGGTCGTAACAAGGGATGTTTTTGCGGTATAGGTCGACCCTGCGACATTGTCCGACGGCAGACTGCCTGCTGCGATTACGGCTGCGTCGGAGGGGACATTGGTGTAAAAAATACCTTCGTCGGACGGCGTTGCCTGAAGGGCCAGATTGCTTATGGTGACCCGCTCAAGCCCGAATGTGCCATTGGCGACGATTGCCGGTGCTCCGTTTTCGAGCGAGTATCCCATCAGATAATAGCCGGCAGCGTTTATAAGCTCGCCATCTCCGTTTTTCACGAAAGAGCCTGCGCGCGTCATGAAAGGCGTTCCGTCTGCGTCCGATACGACGAAGAAACCGTTGCCGTTCACGCCGAGATCGGTGACGGATGTCGTACCGCGAAGAATGCCCTGTTCGCTGATCGAATTGCGAATATTCGACGAAACGCTGCCCGAGACGTAATCGCTTGTTGAGCGAACCGGAATGAAGGATGAAAATTCCGGCGAAGCGCGTTTATAACCCGTCGTATTGACGTTAGCGATATTGTCCGCGACCGTGCCGAGCCGGTTCGCCTGCGCATCCATGCCGGACGCACTTGTTCTCATTAATGCAGAAATGCTCATATTCGGGTCCTGGCCATAGTTTCCTTTTGCCAATAGAACGCGGCCAACTTACGCGGGGCTGAATCCATATTTGAACCTAGTTTAGGTCGAAGAGGTAAGCAGTTTCAGAATTGAATCCGACAAATTTTAATCATTTCAGCGGTCTAAGCCTTTGCGGCTGGGGGACGGTCTTCCGGCAACGCCGGGCGTTTCATCTCCATCAGGCTTTGTACTTTTATCATCTGTTGGCGCATTGTTTTTACGCAGCAGAAATGCACCGCTCTCGGTAACGCTCTTATGGCGTGTTTTATAAAATCAAGGGACCGAGCAAACTCCAGCCTCGGACCTTCAATATGAAGATCTTAGAGCGGCGGACCTTTAATTGGGATCACAGCGCCGTTCTATGTGTATGTTAAAGCATCAGATTTATCCGAAAACCGGTTCGCATCCCCACCTTCGTGGGGACATGCTTTTCGGTCTGATGCTCTAAGATTCGTTAACGAGCCGGTATCCAAGATAGCGCTGGGAGTCGATCGGATCATATCCGAGACGGTGACGCAGGCGTTTGCGCAATTTGCTGATATGGCTCTCGACAACATTTTCAT
>CAZMAC010000419.1:0-3305 GCA_964564085.1 uncultured Hyphomicrobiaceae bacterium | reverse complement strand
AGTCCGAGGTATGGTGATCTGGTGCCATGCGCCGAATTCGCAGACCCGCGGGCCTGAAATGAAAACCGCCATGGAGAAGCTCGATCTCCTTGTTGTCATCGATCCATATCCGACAGTTACGGCGGTGATGCATGATCGTAAGGACGGTGTTTACCTCCTGCCGGCCTGTACGCAGTTTGAGACATATGGCTCCGTGACGGCATCAAACCGTTCAATTCAATGGCGCGAGACAGTCGTCGCACCGCTGTTCGAGTCTCTGCCCGATCACACGATCGCTTACAAGCTGGCGAAGAAGCTCGGATTTGCCGAAGAATGTTTCAAAAACATTAAAGTCGAAAATGACGAGCCGCTGATCGAAGACATCACCCGCGAATTCAACCGCGGAATGTGGACGATTGGCTACACGGGTCAGTCGCCGGAGCGTCTGCGCGCTCACATGGAATATCAGCATACCTTCGACAGAACGACCCTGCAAGCCGTTGGCGGTCCTCTGGATGGTGAATATTATGGCATGCCTTGGCCTTGCTGGGGTACGTCCGAAATGAAGCATCCGGGCACACCGATCCTGTACGATCCATCCAAACCGGTGGCTGAAGGCGGTCTGACTTTCCGGGCCCGTTTTGGTGTCGAGCGGAATGGGCAGAACCTCCTTGCCGAGGGCTCCTATTCCGTCGGTTCGGAAATTCAGGACGGCTATCCTGAATTTACGATGGCCATGCTGACCAAGCTCGGCTGGGATGGCGATCTCACGGATGACGAGAAAGCCACCATCGAGAAGGTTGCCGGTGAAAAGACCAACTGGAAGACCGACCTTTCCGGTGGTATCCAGCGCGTCGCGATCAAGCATGGCTGTGCGCCGTTCGGCAACGCCAAGGCCCGGTCAGTGGTTTGGACCTTCCCGGATCCCATACCTCTGCATCGCGAGCCGCTTTACACGCCGCGCCGCGATCTCCTGGACAAATACGCCACCTACGAAGACCGGAAGTTCTATCGCCTGCCGACACGTTATGCGTCGATCCAGGAGAAAGACTTCTCGAAAGACTTCCCAATTATCCTCACATCCGGCCGTCTGGTCGAATATGAGGGTGGTGGCGATGAGACCCGGTCCAATCCATGGCTGGCGGAGCTTCAGCAGGATATGTTCGTCGAAATCAACCCTTCGGACGCCAACGATCTTGGTATCCGTGATGGCGAGCAGGTCTGGGTTCACGGTCCTGAAGGCGGAAAAGTCAAAGTCATGGCCATGACGACCCAACGGGTCGGAAAAGGTGTGGCCTTCATGCCGTTCCACTTCGGCGGTCATTTCCAAGGGCAGGATCTGCGCTCGAAATATCCTTCGGGAGCTGATCCATATGTCTTGGGTGAGGCCTGTAACACCGCCCAGACCTATGGCTACGACTCAGTCACGCAAATGCAAGAAACCAAAGCGACCTTGTGTCGGATCGAACGGGCATAAGGGAGGAATTGAAAATGGCTCGAATGAAGTTCCTTTGTGATGCCGAAAGATGCATCGAGTGTAACGCCTGCGTCACGGCGTGTAAAAATGAGAATGAAGTGCCGTGGGGCGTTAACCGCCGCCGCGTGGTGACGATAAATGACGGCAAACCAGGAGAGCGGTCAATCTCGGTCGCCTGCATGCACTGCTCGGATGCTCCGTGCAAGGCAGTTTGTCCCGTGGATTGCTTCTACGATTCGGAAGAAGGCGTGGTGCTGCACTCCAAAGACCTGTGTATCGGTTGCGGCTATTGCTTCTATGCGTGCCCATTCGGTGCACCGCAATTTCCGCAAGCTTCCAATTTCGGCTCGCGCGGAAAGATGGACAAATGCACTTTCTGTGCTGGCGGTCCGGAAGAGGACATGTCACAGGCCGAGTTTCAGAAATATGGCCGCAATCGTCTGGCGGAAGGCAAGCTTCCGCTCTGCGCGGAAATGTGCTCGACCAAGGCGCTCCTTGCAGGCGATGGGGACGTGATCTCCAATGTCTATCGTGAGCGTGTTGTGGCCCGTGGTTTCGGCGCTGGCGCTTGGGGCTGGGGCACGGCCTACGGCGCGAAGACATCTGGTTAAACCGAGAGCGGTTTTACCACGAAAACTGGGGGCGGCTCGCGATTCAGCCGCCCCGATCTCATGAAAACCCAATCAGAATTCAATGCGGCTCTGCCGCTGTTGAGGATCGATTGCTGCCGCGCAGGAGGGCAATATGACAAACATGAAGCAAACAGCTTCTGCCAAATTTGTTCTAGCTGTTATCATCGCTTTTGCGCTGTCGATCGTTGCGGCTCAGATTTTGACCGCCCAGCACGTATTCGCTCAGGTCAGCGGACCGGATAAGCCACTCGCAGGAGCGGTTCCAGGCAATACCACAGCCGGCGACTCTGCAGATGCCGAACTCTGGCGAGCAATCCGACACGGCGCAGAAGGCACCGTGGCTGGTCAAAATCCGAAAAGCGGTATTCTGATTCAGTCGGACGGTCATTACTGGCAGGAAACCCGCGACGGACCGCTTGTCACCTATTCGGCCTGGGCCTTACTTGGCGTCTTGATGCTGCTCGCTTTGTTTTTCGCCATACGCGGACGCATCCGTATCGATCATGGCCCCTCTGGCAGGACCATGCTGCGTTTCACCACAATCGAACGCGCGGCCCACTGGCTGCTGGCTTGCAGTTTTATTATCCTCGCCTTAACCGGCTACAATGTGCTGTTTGGCAAGACGCTTCTCATGCCCGTTATCGGCAAGGAAGCCTTCGCAACAATCACCGCTTACGGCAAATTCATTCATAATTATGTCGCCTTTGCCTTTATGGCTTCCATCGCCCTAATCCTCGTCTTATGGATCGTGCATAATATTCCGAACCGCCATGACATTCTCTGGCTTCTGCGTGGCGGCGGCCTTTTAGGCGGCGGGCATCCGGACGCAAAGAAATTCAATGCCGGTCAGAAATTGTTGTTCTGGATAATCGTGCTATGCGGCATTTCGATTTCCCTGTCTGGCTGGTCTTTACTCTATCCGTTCGAGACGGCCATGTTCTCCAAAACCTTTGAGATCTTTAACTCCTGGTTTGGAATGGGCCTTCCGACCGATCTCTCGCCCATACAGGAACAGCAATATCAGGCGCTCTGGCATACCATCATGGCGACGATCATGTGCGTTATCGTCATCGCGCATATTTATATCGGTACAGTCGGTATGGAAGGCGCCGTCTCTGCCATGACAAGTGGCGAGGTCGACGTTAACTGGGCAAAAGAGCACCATTCGCTTTGGGTCGAGGAAATGGAAGAAAAGGGTAAGCTTGCCGCGTCGAGCG
>CAZMAC010000418.1:0-3321 GCA_964564085.1 uncultured Hyphomicrobiaceae bacterium | reverse complement strand
GGCGAAGTGGTCATCAAGTTCAGCCATGTGACCAACACGGACAAACATCCTAAAGGCATCGCCGCCTCGCTTCTTTCCAAGCGCGTCAATGAAGAGATGAACGGCAAGGCCTGTATGGAGGTCTTTCCCAACTCCAGCCTTTACGATGACGACAAGGTGCTGGAGGCCATGCTCCAGGGCGACATTCAGATGGCAGCGCCGTCCTTGTCGAAATTTGAGACTTTCACCAAAAAGTTTCGTCTGTTCGACCTGCCTTTCGTCTTTAACGACATTAATGCGGTCGACCGTTATCAGAACTCCGAAGACGGACAAAAGCTCCTTCAATCCATGAAGCGCAAGGGGCTTCTCGGCCTTGCCTACTGGCACAATGGCATGAAGCAAATGTCCGCCAACAAACCTCTAATCAAACCTGATGACGCCAAGGGGCTGAAATTCCGTGTGCAGCAGTCCGATGTGCTCGTTGCCCAGTTCGAGGCTTTGGGCGCAATCCCACAGAAAATGTCGTTCAAAGAGGTTTACGGCGCACTTCAGACGAAAGTCATCGATGGTCAGGAAAACACCTGGTCCAATATTTACGGCCAGAAATTTTTCGAGGTGCAGGATGGCATCTCGGAGACCAATCACGGCATTATCGACTATCTCGTCGTGACTGGCACGAAATGGTGGGACGGCCTTGATGATGATGTGCGCTCGCAGCTTTCGACCATCCTGAAAGAGGTCACGGAGACACGAAATGCAGAATCAACTGCCGTCAATGAGAAAAACAAGCAGTTCATCGTCGATGCCGGTTCTGAAGTCCGTCAGCTCACGCCGGAACAACGCGCGGCCTGGGTCGAAGCCATGAAGCCGGTCTGGAAGCAATTCGAAGGCGATATTGGCGCTGACGTTATTGAAAAAGCCGTGTCTTACAACTCGACCAACTAAAAAACCTTTTGGGGAAGGGCGGAACAGTGACCGCCTTTCCCTCTCGAAAATGCGACAATAATCATTTGGAGCCCGGCCTATGATGGAATGGGCGTAAGATCGTATAAAAAAGCGCACCATAAGCGCGATTTAAAGGGGAAACGCCATGACGAGCCAGCCGAAATCGGGTTTCGGCCGGGCGATCGACGAGCTTGAGGAGACCTTCATCGCCGTCCTGCTCGGCTTGATGCCTCTCATCACTTTTGCCGCGGTGATCGCCCGCTATATCTTTGCATCCGGCATTCTTTGGGCGCTTGAGACAACCGTCTTTTTGTTTGCCTGGCTGGTGCTGATCGGCGTGTCTTATTGCTTGAAGGCCAATGCGCTGCTCGGCGTGGACATTGTCGTCTCAGCGCTAAGCCCCAATGCGCGCAGGCTGGTCGGGCTGCTGGCCGTTGCGGCCTCACTGGTGTTCTGCGTTCTGATCACCAAAGGCGCCTGGGACTACTGGCTGCCCTTTGCGGGCGAGCGCGCCTGGTATGAGGTCAACGACATCCACGCGCCCGACTTCCTGCAATATTTGGCCCCTTATATGAATGAAGGAGAGAAATGGGATAAGCTGCCGCGCTTCATTCCCTATCTCGCTCTGCCGATTGGCATGACCCTTTTGACCTTCCGTATGCTGCAGGCCGGCTGGCGCATTTTCAAAGGCAATCAAACCATGATCATCGCCAGCCATGAGGCCGAAGAGGCCCTGGCCGAACTTCAACAAAACCGGCAGGACAACTAGCGATGTCAGTGCTCCTTCTCTTCGGCCTGGTGATCGCTTTCCTGATGATCGGCGTCCCGATCGCGATTTCGCTCGGGCTGTCCTCGCTCATCTTCCTGATTTACTATTCCGATGCCTCGCTGGCCTCGGTCGCCCAGACGCTGTTCGACGCTTTTGCCGGGCACTATACGCTGCTCGCCATCCCATTTTTCATCCTCGCCTCCACCTTCATGTCCACCGGCGGTGTGGCGCAGCGCATCATCCGTTTCGCTATTGACAGTGTCGGCCATCTGCCCGGCGGCCTTGCCATTGCCGGCGTGTTTGCCTGTATGCTTTTTGCCGCCCTATCCGGCTCCTCACCCGCAACCGTGGTCGCTATCGGCTCCATCGTTATCGCCGGCATGCGGCAGGTCGGCTATTCGAAGGAATTCGCCGCCGGCGTGATCTGCAATGCCGGCACTCTCGGTATCCTGATCCCGCCCTCGATCGTCATGGTCGTCTATGCCGCCGCTGTCGATGTCTCGGTCGGACGAATGTTTCTTGCTGGTGTATTTCCCGGCATTGTCGCGGGGCTGATGCTGATGGCAGGCATTTTAGCGGTTGCTTATTTTCGCGGCCTGCCATCCGAGCCGCGCACAAGCTGGGTTAATGGCTCAGTAGCGCCAGCGAAGCTGGTTGGGGACTTTTCCTGATCATCATCATTCTCGGCGGCATTTATGGAGGCATCTTTACACCGACCGAAGCAGCAGCCGTTGCCGCAGTCTATGCCTTTCTGATCGCAAACTTCATTTATCGCGATATGGGCCCCCTCAAAAGCGAGGATGGCGTTCGGATATCCTTGCTGCAAAAGCCGCAGGCGCTGATTACGGACTGGTTTCACAAGGACACCAAACATGCCCTGTTCGAGGCGGGCAAGCTTACCATCACCTTGATGTTCATCATCGCCAATGCGCTCATCCTGAAACATGTGCTGACGGAGGAGCGGATCCCGCAGATGATCACCGAGGCCCTGCTCTCTGCCGGGTTCGGACCGATCATGTTCCTGATCGTTGTCAACGTCCTGCTGCTGATCGGCGGCCAGTTTATGGAGCCGTCGGGCCTGATCGTGATCGTTGCCCCGCTGGTCTTCCCGATCGCGGTCGAACTCGGGATCGATCCGATTCATCTCGGCATTATCATGGTGGTGAATATGGAAATCGGCATGATCACGCCGCCGGTCGGACTCAATCTGTTTGTCACGGCCGGTGTGGCGGGCATGCCGGTACTGGCCGTTGTCCGCGCCGCCTTGCCCTGGGTCGGGATCATGTTCCTGTTCCTGATCCTCGTGACTTACGTCCCGGCCCTTTCCACCTGGCTGCCGACCCTACTCATGGGACCGGAGATCATTACGCAGTAGGCAAAAAGGAATGGGCGCCCTTAGGGACGCAAAGAAATGGATGTTCTGGACCGGAGAGCATAAAGGTCAACGCTAGAGCGCTTTCAGGCGAAGTGGATACCGGTTCGCCGCTCGGAAAGCGCGACAAAACAAATAGTTAGAGCAGACGCCCTGATTCAATCAGGGCGGATAAGGCTCTAGAGAGCCTGCTCCGTTCGAATGGAATCAGAACGAGGCTCTAACTTGTTGTTTTGGCGCATTTTCTTCACGCGAA
>CAZMAC010000417.1:0-3333 GCA_964564085.1 uncultured Hyphomicrobiaceae bacterium | reverse complement strand
CCCAAGGCCGGTATGACGAAGCTGAGGACTTTTTGAAGGGCGCCATGGAGGCCCGTATCCGCACAGCGGGCGAGCAGGACGCTTCCGTTATTGAGAGCCTCAACAATCTGGGCACACTATATTACGAGCAGGCGCGCTACGAAGAGGCTACGGAGTTTCTCGAACGCGCTTTGAAAATTTCCAAAACCAGCCTTGGCGGTGAGCATCCCTACACGCTTCAGAGTTTGAACAATCTGGGTATGCTTTACCTTCACCGAGGCCGTTTCGCCGAAGCGGAGCCTCTTTTGGTGCGCGCCTTTGAGGAGCGTAAACGCGTACTCGGCCAGCAGCATCCCTCGCTGATTGAGAGCATTCACAATCTTGCCGTTCTCAAAATCGTGCAAGGCCAGGAGCGCGATGCGGAGCCGCTCAATAAACTCTCCTTAGCAATGGCCGAGCGGGCGTTTGGCAAGGACCATCCGGCAACGCTGCAAATCGTCAGCGATCTTGCCACGCTCTATTCAAGGCAGGGGCAATATTTGCAAAGCGCAAAAATGTTCAAGCGCGTGCTGGGAAGCAAAATGCGCAGATTGGGCTCTGAACACCCCTCCACGTTGGAGACGTTTAACCACCTTGCCGAGCTTTATTTGCATCTCGGACGCGACAAAGATGCGGAAGAGCTTTTCACACGTGCTTTGGAGTCCTTTGAGCGCACGCTCGGCGATGAACATAGCGTCACACTCGCGGCCATGCAAAATCTTGCCACGGCCTATATCCAGCAAAAGCGCTTCGATAAAGCCGAACAGTTTCTGACACGCGCCTGGCAAGGCCAAAAAAACCTGCTTGGAGAAAATCATCCCGTAACGATCCGGACACAGAGCAAGCTGGGTGAGGCCCTGTTTTATCAGGGCCGTATCGAGGAGGCCGAAAAGCTTTTGGAGGACGCTTTGCGCCGGAGCGAAAGCGTGTTCGGCAAAGAGCATCCCGAAACGCTCTTTCAGGCCGGGAACAATCTTGCCGCCTTACATTTCATTAAAAAGGATTGGGTGAAAGCTGCAAAACTCTGGCAGCACAGCTCGCTGACCCTTGCAAAGCGCACCTACACCAATCTGCAGGATATCGGCAAGATGCTCATCGGCAGCGGCAAGACCGCAGCGGAGCGCAATGTCGGTTGGTTCACAGCGCTAATCAAGACCGAGTACCGCTTGGCGTTGGAACATGAAGCGCAAGCGGAAAATCTTGCCAGGGACAGTTTTATCTTCTCACAATTTGGACGAAACTCGGCAACGGCAAAATCTCTTGCGCAAATGGCCGCGCGCGGCGCGAAAGGCGATACAGAGCTGGAGGCTCTCGTCCGGGAACGGCAGGATCTGATCGCGCATTGGCGGAAGCTGGATGAGTTTTACAGCGCACAATTTGCACAAGCCGCCGACAAGCGCAACGAGAAGCTCGAAGCCAAACTGAGCGCACGGCTCGGCGCGGTCAGTCAGCGCATTGCTGAAATCGACAAGAGGTTGGCGGCGGACTACCCCGAATATGCGCAGCTTGCAAGCCCGCAACCGCTGAAGGTCGAGGATGTGCAGGCTGAGCTTGGCGAGGACGAAGCGGTTTTACTGTTTCTTGACACGCCGGCCATCGCGCCGGTTGCGGAGGAAAGCTTTATCTGGGTCGTCACGAAAAACGATTTCCGCTGGGTGCGCTCCGAGCTTGGTTCGACAAAGCTTGCACTCGAAGTGCTCAAGCTGCGTTGCGGCCTGGACCGGACCGGCTGGAAAATACCGCTCTGTACGAAATTGACCGGCATCAAAACCGGCAAAGACGGATACCCGAAAGGCAAGACCCTGCCTTTCGACACGGGCCAAGCCCACCAGCTCTACAAGTCCTTATTCGGCGGCGTCGAAGATCTGATCAAGAATAAGCATCTGCTGATCGTGCCATCAGGCGCGCTGACGCTCATGCCTTTTCACGTGCTGGTCACGAAACCGCCGAAAAGCAGCAATTCACGCGAGATCAGCTGGCTCGTTCGTGACCATGCCGTCACGGTTCTGCCTGCCATTTCCTCGCTCAAGACGCTGCGCCGTCACACCCGTCCCAGCTCTGCGACCAAACCGCTTGTCGGCTTTGGCAATCCCTTGCTGGCCGGTCCCGACAAGCGTTTCGCGAAAAGAGCCGAACTTGCCCGCCGGTTATTGCGCTGCGCCAAGGAGGAGGATCAACAACAAGAAGCCTCTGGCGAGAAAGATTTGGGCGGCGGCGTTCGCCCTATCGAAACCCGGGGTGGCCGTGCGGTCCTTGCTGTTGTTCGAAGGCAAACGCCGCTGCCGGAGACCGCGTATGAACTCTGCTGGGTTGCCCATCATACCGGTGCAGCTGCGGAAGAAATCTATCTTGGCCCTCAGGCAACGGAGCAGAGGGTCAAGGCGATGAGCCAGAGCGGCGCGCTGGCGAAATATAAGATCGTTCATTTTGCGACACATGGCGCGATGGCAGGACAAATAGCCGGCTCGAACGAACCTGGCCTGATCCTGACGCCGCCTGAGACGGCAACGCGCGAAGATGACGGCTATCTCATGGCCTCGGAAATCGCCGCGCTAAAGCTCGATGCGGAGTGGGTCATCCTTTCGGCGTGCAATACGGCCGCGGGCGGCAGCACCAGCGCGGAGGCGCTTTCCGGCCTTGCCCGCGCTTTCATTTACGCACAGGCAAGGTCGCTGCTCGTTTCGCATTGGGCGGTTAGCTCAATCACGACCGTGAGACTTATTTCGATGACTCTCACCCAGATCGGCAAAGGTCAGGAGATTGGCCGCGCGGAGGCGTTGCGTCGGAGCATGTTGACGCTCATCATAAGCGGCAAACCTCATGAGGCGCATCCCTCCTTTTGGGCGCCATTCGTGGTCATTGGCGACGGTGGACTCTAAATCATTTCGAGCATTTGGCAGCGCCGCGTGATTATTCGCCGTCAAGATTTACTTTGCAAAATCCATGATGCCCGAAATCTGGAATTATCAGCACACAGATTGCAGAAGGTGCTGTCAGCGCTCATTAAATAATGTCGGCGCGATCGAGAGGCGTGAAGATTGACGATTTCTCCAAGCTGTTTTACGGAAGATCAGATTGTGACCGTTTCATGCGAAAACGTTCCCATCTTTGTGGCAGCATCAACAGATGGCCATACCGACCTCCGCAGGGCATCTTACAGGGGACATTCGACACGAATTAAGAAACCCAATTTCTTAGCTACATTCCGATGGCTCGCACATAATTCGGCCTTAGTTAGAGCCTTTTCTTTGGAGCAGTATGCCTAGTGGAGCGACTTTGACATTTGATACCCATTCGCAGCACGCTTCGTTTTCA
>CAZMAC010000416.1:0-3334 GCA_964564085.1 uncultured Hyphomicrobiaceae bacterium | reverse complement strand
CCGCCCGGAAAGCGCGATCAAACAAAAGGTTAGAGCCGACCATCTATTCAATCGGATCTGAAAAGGCTCTAAGCATCAGCCCCTTTCATAAAGAGACTTTTGGAGTGGAAAATGAGCGATGATTTTAATATGTCTTTGCGCAAGTTTCTGAAGCATGTCGGCGTAACGTCGCAGCAGGAAATCGAGCGCATCGTGCGCGAGGCCGATTTAGGCGGCCGCTCGTCCCTGAAAGTGAAAATGGTGCTCACAGCTGAAGGCACGGACCTTAACCATACCGTTGAGGGGGAGATTGACCTCTCAGGCGCTTGAAGCTGCTTATGCGCGATCCGCAGCCAACATTTCCGCCGCTCCTCACCGGTCATAAACTCGGCGCTGACATCTCTATAGCCAGCTGGGCGAAATCCGGCGCGGCCAAGGGCAAGCTCGGCGCTGGCGATCTTGGGTGGTCGGAGGAAATAGACGATCTGCGCTTTGCGCTCGTGTTGGAGCCCGATGTCCCGCGTGCCAGGTGCCCGGAAATGCTATTCACGGCGATGGTTGCCGTTGGCGACGCAATCGGTTCGCTCGCTCCTCCAGAAGTCTCCGTAACCTATCGCTGGCCTTCCGTGATTTTATTGAATGAAGCTGAGCTTGGTTTTGCAGATTTGGAAATCGCGGAAACGGAAAGCGATGGGAAGCCGGATTGGATGGTGCTGACGCTTTGTCTGCACATTCGTCCGACACGAAACAACCAGGAACCCGGCAGCGATCTGACAAAAACAACGCTCTGGGATGAAGGCTGCGGCCAGCTTGGCCGCTCGGCGTTGCTGGAGTCCATATCGCGGCATCTGGTCAATCTCATACATACGTGGTCCGAGGATGGCTTTAAGCCCATTCACGATCAGTGGTGGGCCCGCCTCTCACAAAAAACACCGCTTGCTGACGGTATTTTCACCGATGAAAGCGAGCGAACGCTTCTTGGCATTGATGAGTCGGGCAATGCGCTGATCAAGACAGCTGCCGGAACGCAGTCTGTCTCAACGATCGAGGCTTTGGAGCGTTTGCGCGCACGGCATGGCGGCGCGGCATGAAATTTTTAAAGACCATACGCTTTGACGCATCCGACAGCCATGTCTTTGAAATCGCAGCAAGTACGGATGATTGGGCAATCCCTGGCGGCTTTGCCTTCGCTGGATCGACGGCAGATACACTCACAGGTAAACGCAAACAGGCCTTCAGCAATGGCTTTCTGTCGCTGGAAAGTTTTGGATATTCCACCTTCGTTTCCGTCGCGGAGATTTCAGCGGAACAGGCCGAGCAATTAATCGAGCGCCTTGCTCAACACTTCACCGCCAATTTCGGCGCACCCTCTTTGGAGGCCGCCCTGCCAGCCGCAAAAAGCGAGATCGATTTCACCATCGAACTGTGCCACGAAGTTCCTATCAATTCGGTTTTCACCTTACGCCGCTTTTTCGATGAGAGTGGCGAGATCCGGGAGGAGTTTCGCATCGTCGATCCGCCGGGCGACAAGCCGCATACGCGCGTTTGGGATGTGGTCGAGGATTAAACCCATGGATTTCTGGAAATCGGCCGGACTGCAACTCGTAACCCGCAACGACAAGGGCTGGCTCAATGTTACGCCTGATTATCTGCGCGCTTATTACACGCGGCCGGAAATCCACCCCATGGACGACTCCTGTCCGGCCGAGCATGCCCTGTTCGAAAAACTCATGGGCGACCCGTATGCGGCGGTCAGCGAGAGCGAACTGAAGGCCATCAAAGACGCAGATGCCGCCGAGAATTATCAGATCATCTTGGCGTTCCGCGACCACCTGGCAAAGCATGGCACCGTCGAAGAAGCCTATGCGACGCTGTTCTCCGGCACACCGATTGGCATTCCGCCGATGTTTATCGACCAGATGGTACATCTGGTTTTGCGCAGCATCCTGGACGGCGTCAAAGATCCGTTCCAACTGCGCGCCGCGGAGCTGTTCTTCCGGGAACAGGCCGTCACCATCGGCGAGGATGAGGTCATGCTGGCCGATCAGGAAATCGTCGAAATGCGTGCAGCCGATGGCGGTTTCGGCAGCCTCGGCCAATTGCTCGCCACCTCGAATGCGCCAATTCGCGATGTCACGCTGGATGTGATGACGGATGAGAATAAGGAGCTGTATTGGGAGCGTTCGGACCGCTTCGATATGGCCATCGATTTCCGCTTCACGCAGCCGGTGCAGGACGCGCTCGGCCGCGTCATCGAAGCCTGGATCAGGCATTTCCTCCAGGTCGAAACGCGCATCCAGGCCATGCAGTCCATACGGGACGAACATTGGTCCTGGCATATTGGCTGCGACGCGGCATCCACCAGCATTTTGAATGCCCTCTATGACGGCGAGGATCTCAGCGAAGATGAGCTTTACAAAATTCTGGCCCTTTACAGGCAGGAATTCCTGAACCCCGACGACGCTATGGACACGCTCCAGGGCAAGCCTATATACTTGGCGGTTGCGATGAACGATGAGAAACGGCTGATCTTCAAGCCGCAGAATTTGCTGATGAATTTGCCGCTACAGAGGGACTAGCGCATCGTGCGCAAAAGTGGGAACCGGTTTTGCGTTACAACGATGCGTCAAAGCAAAATAGGCGGCTGGCAATCTGCCGTTTGAAACGATCAGGAGGATATCTTGGCTGCTGCAACAGAACCCAGAAGCTTTGCCGATACGATCTTTGCCCGGCTGATCGCTTTGATCATTGCGGCCCTTATCGGCTATGTCCTTTTCATTTATTGGGCCGACGACATGCGCGATCTGGTTTCCGGCAATCCGCCTGCCATTCCTGTCCTCAGCGAGCAAGCGCCCCTTCAAGAAGTGAACCCGGCCTTGCAAAGCTGTCTCGATGAACGGGTCGGAGACGTCGATAAGATGAAGGCGGACGGCATTATCAATGACGCGCAATATGCCAGCTTCCGCAATCGCGCCGAGGCACTGTGCCGGGCGCAAAATCCGCTTTAACCGTTCAAAAAGCAGCGGCAAATACCTCGCTTAGCCTCCATTTTGTCATCCCGGACGGCCGCAGGCCGAGCCGGGATCTACTCTGCGATCAACACACGCCGCACCAAGCAGTTAGGAGAGTGGCCCCCGGATAAGCCTAACGGCTTTCCGGGGCGACATATGTATATGTCTCTCTCTCCATGCTTCCAGCGCCAAATCCCTCGCGGGACGCTTGTCCCCGAGGCGTCGAATCTATTCTTGGGCATCAGCTTTGCCGCAAAACCGCTTCGCATCCCCGTCTTCACGGGGACATGCTTTTGCGGGCCGATGCGCCTGTTTGCCTGGGCATCGTCTTTACGGCAAAACCG
>CAZMAC010000415.1:0-3335 GCA_964564085.1 uncultured Hyphomicrobiaceae bacterium | reverse complement strand
CCGCCTGACGGTCGGCAAGAAGATCCAGGGCGAGGTCGTGCCGGTGACAAACGCCGCGGGCAAGGAAACCGTGATTTCCAACACCGATTACTGGATGGGCCCCGACATCACCGTTGCCACCGCCACAAGATCGCGCGTGCGCGCCCATGGCCGGGTCTGGGATTTCCAAGGCCGCTCGGCCGAGATTTGCCAGATTGATTGGCACGGCCCACGCTGAAGAACGGAGCGCACGATGCGGACGCATTTCGATGCCATGGTGCCGGAGACCGCGAATTTTGTGCCGCTGTCGCCGATTTCCTTTCTGACGCGGGCGGCGACTGTCCATCGCGACCGGGTGGCGACGGTGCAGGGTGCGACGCGGCGCACCTGGGCCGAGGTGCATGACCGCATTCGGCGGGTGGCTGGCGGGCTGGCCGCGCGCGGCATTGAGGCGGGCGATACCGTGACGGTCATTGCAACCAACCTGCCGGAGTTGTTCGAGTTACACTTTGCCGTGCCAATGTGCGGCGGGGTGTTGTCGGCGCTGAACACCCGGCTGGAGCCGGGCACCATCGCCTTTATCCTCGATCACTCCGACAGCGAAGTGATCCTTGCCAGTTCCGACCTCCTGCCTCTGGTACGCGAGGCTTTGGCGCTGGCCGAAAGATCCCCTGACGTGATCGAGATCGCGGTGCCCGGCGCACCCGCCCTCACCGGTCCGAGTTATGACGATCTGCTGCAAGCCGCGCCAATCGCCGGCGACGGGCTCCCGGCAGAGGAATGGCAGGCTATCGCGCTCAACTATACCTCCGGCACCTCGGGCCGTCCCAAAGGTGTGGTCTATCATCATCGCGGCGCCTATCTGATGGCGCTTGGCACCGTGGCGGCGTGGAACATGCCTGCCGCACCGGTCTACATGTCGGTTGTACCGATGTTTCACTGCAATGGCTGGTGCCATCCGTGGATGATGGCGGTTCTGGGCGGAACCATGGTCTTTCCGGCCTCGAACACGCCTGAAGACTTGTTCGCCACGATCCGCGACGAGGGTGTGACCCACTTCGGAGCCGCACCGATCATCCTGCAAATGCTGGCCGAAAGCGATGCGGCCCCCGATGAACCTCTTTCGCCGCCGCTTCAGGTCATGACCGCAGGCGCCCCGCCACCGCCCGCCATACTAGAGCGTATGGCGGCATTGGGCATGGAGGTCATGCATGTTTATGGCCTGACCGAAACCTATGGCCATATCTCGCAATGTCTGCCGCAAAGCCGCTGGGCCGATCTAAGCGCTTCCGAACAGGCCGACCGGCGCGCCAGACAGGGCGTCTCTTTGCCGATGGTTCAGGAGGTCGCGGTGCTGGACCGCGCCTCCGGCACGCCCGTCCCTTGGGATGGCGACATCCAGGGCGAGATTGCCATTCGGACGAACACGCTGATGAAAGGCTATTACAAGGACCCGGACGCCACCGCCGAGGCGATGCAGGGCAGGTGGTTCTGGTCGGGCGATGCCGCAGTGGTGTATCCCGACGGCTATATTCAGATCCGCGACCGGCTTAAGGATGTGATTATCTCGGGTGGGGAGAACGTGTCTTCGGTCGAGGTTGAGGCGGTGCTCTATCGCCATCCTGACGTGATGACAGCCGCCGTGGTCGCCCGACCACACCCGAAATGGGGCGAAGCCCCTTGCGCCTTCATCGAATTGCGCCCCGGTGCGACAACGGATGAACAGGCGATTATCGCGTTCTGCCGGGTTCACCTTGCCGGGTTCAAGACGCCGAAATCTGTCCTGCTCGAACCGATCCCGAAGACCGCGACGGGCAAGGTGCAGAAATTCGAGCTTCGCAAACGCCTGAAAGAGCTGGAGTGACGCGCGTGGTCCTTCTTTCACCCTCCCGGCGTCTCCGCCGCACGCCGTTTTCCGACGGTGTCGAAGCGGCGGGCGTAAAGGCCTATACGGTCTATAACCATATGCTTCTACCGTCGATGTTTCGCTCGTTGGAAGAGGACTACCGCCATCTCAAGGAAGCGGTGCAGATCTGGGATGTGTCCTGCGAACGCCAGGTGGAATTGCGCGGGCCCGATGCCGGACGGCTGATGCAATGGCTCACCCCGCGCGATCTGCGATCGATGCTGCCTGGGCAGTGCTGTTACGTGCCCATCGTTGATGAGACGGGCGGTATGCTGAACGATCCTGTGGCGGTGAAACTGGCCGAGGACCGCTGGTGGATCTCGATAGCCGACAGCGATCTGCTCTACTGGGTCAAGGGATTAGTAGGCGGTTACCGGCTTGATGTGCTGGTCGACGAGCCCGATGTCTCGCCCCTGGCAGTGCAGGGCCCCCGCGCCGATGATCTGATGGCCGCGGTCTTCGGCCATACCGTGCGCGATATCCGGTTTTTCCGCTACAGACACCTCGGTTTCCAAGGCCGCGATCTGGTGGTGGCGCGTTCGGGCTACTCCAAGCAGGGTGGCTTCGAGATCTATGTCGAAGGCTCCGATATCGGCATGCCACTTTGGAATGCGTTGATGGAGGCCGGCAAGTCGATGGACGTACACGCTGGCTGTCCCAACCTGATTGAGCGTATCGAAGGCGGGCTCCTTTCCTACGGCAACGACATGACCGATGACAACACCCCGCATGAATGCGGCCTTGGCCGGTTCTGTAACACCCAGACCGCCATCGGATGTATCGGGCGCGATGCGCTTTTGCGCGTGAGCATGGAAGGCCCGGTCAAACAGATTCGCGCGCTAGAGGTCGGCGGCGACAAGGTCCCGGCATGTGATCGCTATTGGCCGATCAAATCCGGGAGCAATGTGGTGGGGCGAGTATCCTCGGCCGCCTGGTCACCCGATTTCAAGACCAACGTCACCATCGGCATGGTGCGCATGACCCACTGGGACGCGGGCACCGAACTTGTTGTCGAGGCCCCGGACGGCCCGCGACCCGCAATCGTCCGCGAAAAATTCTGGATCTAAGGAAGGCCTCCCATGTTCAAGGCTCTGCTTGTCGAAAAAGATGACGAAGGCAAAACCTCTGCCAGCCTGCAAGAGGTCAGCGAAAACCAGTTGCCTGAAGGCGACGTGACGGTTGCAGTGGATTATTCCACCGTGAATTACAAGGACGGGTTGTGCATTGGCCCGGGTGGCGGGCTGGTGCGCAACTATCCGCATGTGCCGGGGATCGACTTTGCGGGGACGGTCGAGGCCTCGGACGACGACCGCTACAAACCAGGCGACAAGGTTGTGCTCACCGGCTGGCGTGTAGGCGAAAACCGTTGGGGCGGTTATGCCGAAAAGGCGCGTTTGAAGGCCGATATGCTGGTGCCGCTGCCCGAGGGGCTCACCACCCGTCAGGCGAT
>CAZMAC010000414.1:0-3341 GCA_964564085.1 uncultured Hyphomicrobiaceae bacterium | reverse complement strand
TGTCAACGGCGGAGTAATTTCCGGCCAGCGCGGCGGAGTAAAATCAGGCCAGTCGTGGCGCTGAGGCTTGAAGCAAAAAGCCCCCTTCGCGAAGGGGGCTTTTTGCTTTTCGGCGGCCTTGATGGATCGTCAGGATGATACTTCGCCGGTTTCCGGATCAACCGTCTCGCTGGGCGGCGCTTCATCGTTGGCGAGGTCCCGGCTTTTCCGCCGGCGGCTCTTGGACTGTTTGAGCCGGTAGCTGTCGCCATTCAATTCCAGGATGTGGACGTGGTGGGTAAGCCGGTCGAGCAACGCGCCGGTCAACCGTTCGGAGCCGAAGACGGATGTCCACTCCTCGAACGGCAGGTTTGAAGTAACGATCGTTGAGCCTCGCTCGTAGCGCTGACTGAATACCTCGAACAAGAGCTCGGCGCCCGTCGGGGACAAAGGCACATATCCCAGCTCATCGACGATCAGCAGCTTGTGGGCGGCAAGCTGAGACTGCAGCCGCAGGAGCCGTTTCTCGTCCCGGGCTTCCATGAGTTGATGGACAAGACCGGCCGCCGTCGTAAAACCAACCGACATGCCACGCTGACAGGCAGCAAGCCCCAGAGCCAGCGCGACGTGGCTTTTTCCGGTGCCGCTATTGCCCAGCGCGATGATGTTCTCGCGGCGCAGAATGTATTCGCCGCGTGCCAGCTCCATGACGAGCATTTTGTTCAGCGATGGGATGGCGGTAAAGTCGAAGCTGTCCAGCCCCTTCACGACCGGGAACTTGGCCGCCCGGATGCGCCGGTCCACCATGCGGCGTTCGCGCTCGATCAATTCAAGCTCCGCCAGCCGCAGCAGATACCGGACATGATCGACGCCAGCCTGAGCGCATTCTTGAGCCTGTTTCTCGTATTCGGCCAGGAAGGTCGGCAGTTTGAGCTGCTTCAGATGGTGCTTGAGAAGAAGCTGTGGCTTCTCTGCGGTCTGGCTCATGCCGCGGCTCCTTGCAGGAGAGCTGCGTAATCTGCCGCGCACGTCGCGCCCACATTGGGCTTGGGCAGATAGGGATAGGCCGTGAGATCGAGCCGTGCCGGACGCCGTTCGATGCGGCAAAGGATCAACTGCTTGACGGCATCGAAGCTCACGACTCCAAGACGGATTGCCTGGGTCACGGCCGCCGCGACCTGCTCCTGCTCGAACACCTCCATCAATCGCAGCACCTGGATGAACTCGCGCTTGCCGCGATTGCCCATCCTGGCTTCGAGAAGACGCCGGAGATGTTCAAACTGCTCGGACAGTGGCCAGCCCTGCAACGGCCGCGCCTGATCCAAAGCACCTGGCTTCTGCTCGATCAGCGCCAGATAATGGAAGGGATCGCAGACGAAGGCGCCACGCTCATGGGACCGCTTGTGCCGGGCGATCTCCTCACCGTCGCAGACGATGATCACCTGATCGACAAAGCCCTTCACGACGACGTCGCGGAAGCCATGGGTCGTCGGCACCGAATAATCGCTCGTGCGATAGCGGACCAGCGACGTCGACGAAACGCGCGCAGTCCGCTTCTCGCAGGCTTCGAAAGTGCCGGATGGCAGCGGACGAAAGAGTGCCAGATCGGCTTCCAGCCGTACCCCGATCGTCTCGCTCTGGCCGCTTGCCTTACGATCGAGATCTGCCAGGCAAGCGGCTTCCAATTTGGCGTTCAACGCTTCGAAACTCTCGGCGATCGGTACTGGTGTCAAAAATCGCCGGCGTCCGTTCTTGACTAGGCCTTCAACTTTGCCACGAAGTGAGCGCTTGTCGCTCACGATAAACGTTCGCTTGTGTCGTTCCCCTTTCCTGGCCGGCCGAACCGGTCCCGAAACAGATAGTGACTGATCAGCTCACTGAAGGCGCGTGTGCGCTCCCGCTTGCCGTCGCCACAAATCTTCGCCACCGCCAGTTTGGTATTGTCATACAGAATTGATTGCGGGATGCCGCCGAAGAAGGAAAAGGCGCTGACGTGGCCGTCCAGAAACGCTTCTGTGGTCTCAGCCGGATAGGCCTTCATAAACGGAGCATCCGAGTGCGGAACATCCATGAAGAACACATGCAGCTTCCGGCGCACGCCACCGATCACGCCGATCGCCTCGCCAAAATCCACCTGCGCCTGACCGGGCGGATGCGCCAGCGGAACAAAGGTCTCCCGGCTTCGGCCTTTGGCGATCCGGACATAGTCCTTCACCACCGTATAGCCGCCGGTAAAACCGTGCTCTGTCTTGAGGCGTTCGAAAATCCGTTGAGCTGTGTGCCGCTGCTTCGGCGGCGCCGTCGCATCCGACGCCAGAATGGCATCGATGACCGGAATCAGCGGGCCCAGCTTCGGCTTGCCCGGCGGCTTCGACCGAACATAACCCGGAGGCGCCGAAAACCGGCACATCTTCGAAATCGTGTCACGGCTCAGGCCGAAAACACTGGCGGCCTCGCGACGGCTCCTACCCTCAACAAAAACGAACTGTCTGACCGCGGTATAAGTCTCCACCGCATACATCCCCCGCCGATCCCTCCATCTCGGAAAGGATCAGCCTAACCAGTGGCCGGTTATTACTCCGCCACGCGCCAGCACAATGCCGCCGCTCCACTGGCCGACTTTTGCACCGCCGCTTACAATACTCTCCGGCGTAATAAAAAATGGTGGAGATTGTCACACCGCTTCGCTGAAATGAGCGCCAGGTACGCTCCTGCGCCCTCGGGTCGTATTTCTCACTCGTTCTTGACCATCCGTCCCAGATTGCCTGGCCGGCTTCACCAAAATGGCTGCGAAGCGCCATGCCTACGCGCAACCAGGTCTCACGGTCATCTGATGAAATCCTTCGCAAGGCATCGAATATACGGAGATCATCATCGGTGTTTGGCGACCATCTCAAGGCCTTTGGCGTTGGCGCGTCCGCAATAGGTGGGAAAGCAGCTAAAATTTCCGCGGCAGGGTACCTTCGACCATTACCTCCCACGATCCGCACCAAATGCGGATCCTTGGGGTTTTTCATATGCCAGAAGCCCGGAAGTCGGAGCACCCGAGCCAGATCCTTGGCTCTTGGATCATTTCCAAAATCTCGGGACATCCTTTTCATTACTGCCCGATGTTCGGCGAAAGTTAGTTGACTGCATAACCAGTAACGCTGAAATTTGCCCGGCGACGTTCGGACGATTATTGAAGGTTGAAGTGGAAAGTCTCCTTTCCAGGCCTCGTCGTCATCCTGCCAGATCGCGCGGACTTGCGTGATATTCTGTGTCCCTCGCCCCCTCAAATCCGTGCAATTTATCGTCACGAACACGCCGGCACCGCGTTCGTTGAGGCTGGCCAGTATTGAAACCTGGTCCGCGAGCGATCC